>DASPJI010000578.1:0-2470 GCA_035628695.1 Thermoanaerobaculia bacterium
CTGGAGGGAGGGCAGCATGTCGCCGATCTCGTCGAGGAACAGGGTGCCGCGGTCGGCCAGCTCGAACTTGCCCGGGCGCGCCTGGACGCCGGTGGCGACGCCCCCCTCGATGCCGAAGAGCTCGCTCTCGAGCAGCGAATCGGGGAGGGCCGCGCAGTTGACCGCGATCAGCGCGCCGTCGCGGCCGGACAGCACGTGGAGGAGCTTGGCGACCAGCTCCTTGCCGGTGCCGCTCTCGCCACGCACCAGGACGTTGACGCCGCGCGGCGCCACCCGCTCCACGACCTCGAGCACCCGCCGCATGGGCGGGGCGTGGGCGACGATGCGCCGGCCGGCGAGCTCGCCGGAGAGCCTCCCCTTGAGCGCCTTGTTCTCCTCCTCCAGGCGCTCGCGCTGCGCCTCCAGCCGCTCCACCTGGCGGGCGGCGTCGAGGGCGGCGCCGGCGAGGGTGGCGACGGAGTCGAGGAAGCGGCGGTCGTCCGGGGTGAACGACGGATCGAGGTCGCCCCGCACCTCCTTGTCGAGGAGAGCTACGTAGCCGAGGTAGACGCCGCGGTAAGCCAGGGGGACGGCGAGGAGCTGGCGGTAGGGGCGGCCGGCCAACTCGCCGCCGGCGCGGGCGAGGAGGCGCCCTTCGGTGAGCAGCTCGCGCCAGATGGGCGCGGCGAGGAGCGCGGCGCCGCCGGGGGGAGACTCGCTCCACCCTACGGTCGCCACGCCCACCGGGCTGCCGTAGCCGTCGCGGGTGACCGCCACGGCAGCCGCCGGATCGAGGACGGCGCAGACCCGCTGCAGCAGCTCGTCCACCAGCTCCTGCTCCGGGCGCTGGGCATGGAGCGCCAGCGCCAGATCGTAGAGGGTCTCGAGCTGGAGGATGCGCCGCTTCTCGGCGAAACCGTCGGACCTCTCCGGCCGGTCCGGTCTCAGCATGGAGACATTGTACGGTTCCATGCCGCTCTCCGTCTCATCGCCAACGAGTGCCGGTGTCCCCCACACGGATCGATATACGACGGGGGAGCACCGGCTGTTTCACGTCAGCAGCGGTTGGCGAGGTAGGTGCTGCAGGAGACCCTGTTGAACGGGGGACTGAGCTTCATGTCATAGCAGCCGTAGCCCGGGTGCGCCGTGCAGACGCTGCAACTGCAGATGTACTCGATGGCGAAGGCGGCCCTGGGAGTGGCGACGGCGGCCAGCGTGGCGAGGGAAAGGACGGCGACGGCGAAGAGCTTCCTCAGCATGGACTTTCTCCTTTAACAAGAGCTGCCGTATTGGGCCCACCAGCTGGAACAGGACCTGAAACCGCCGGCCCGCAGGTCCCGGCAGCCGGGGCCGGTGCCGTCCGAGCAGACCTGGCAGTTACAGATGAAGTCGATGGCGGGGGCCGGCGCGGGGTTGGCGGCCGCGGCGGCGATGATGAGGACGGCGACGGCGAACAGCTTCCTGAGCATCGGATTCCTCCAGGTTACGAGGAGGAACCGCGCCCACCTCCCCTCCCGGTCCCGCCTCTATCTGGTTCGGTGTCCGGGAGGGGTGAGACGGGACAGAATCTGCTTCAGCGCCGTCCACCGGCGCGCCGTGCCGCCTTGCGGGGGGCCGGCAGCACGCTCTTGAGATACCGGCCGGTGTAGCTCTCGGAGACCTTCGCCACCTCCTCGGGGGTGCCCACGGCGACCAGCCGGCCGCCCCCCGCCCCACCCTCGGGCCCGAGGTCGATCACCCAGTCCGCGGTCTTGATGACGTCGAGGTTGTGCTCGATGACGACGACGGTGTTGCCCAGCTCCACCAGACGATGCAAGAGCTTCAGCAGCTTGCCGACGTCGTCGAAGTGGAGGCCGGTGGTCGGCTCGTCCAGCAGGTAGAGGGTGCGCCCGGTGGAGCGCTTGCAGAGTTCGCGGGAGAGCTTGACCCGCTGCGCCTCGCCGCCCGACAGGGTGGTCGCCGGCTGCCCCAGGCGGATGTAGCCCAGCCCTACCTCACAAAGGGTGGAGAGGATCCGCTCGACGGCCGGGATGTTGGTGAACATCTCGTGCGCCTGCTCCACCGGCAGGTCCAGGATCTCGGCGATGTTCAGCCCCTTGTAACGCACCGCCAGGGTCTCGCGGTCGTAGCGCTTGCCGCCGCAGACCTCGCAGGTGACGTAGATGTCGGGCAGGAAGTGCATCTCGATCTTGATCTGCCCGTCCCCCTTGCACGCCTCGCAGCGCCCGCCCGGGACGTTGAAGCTGAACCGCCCCGGTTGGTAGCCGCGCATCCGCGCCTCCGGGGTCATGGCCATGAGGTTGCGGACGGGGTTGAAGACGTTGGTATAGGTCGCCGGGTTCGACCGCGGCGTGCGGCCGATGGGGCTCTGGTCGATGGCGATGACCTTGTCGAGCTGGTCGAGGCCCAGGATCTCCTCGTGCTCGCCGGGCCGGTCGGTGGCGCGGTAGAAGTGGCGCGCCAGGGCCTTGTAGAGGATGTCGTTGACCAG
>DASPJI010000579.1:0-3878 GCA_035628695.1 Thermoanaerobaculia bacterium
CGCGTCCTCCACCATGTAGGCCAGGCGCTCGGCCGGATAGTCGGGGTCCAGGGGGACGTACGCGCCGCCCGCCTCGAGGATGCCCAGCAGGCCCACCACCATCTCCGGCGAGCGCTCGGCGCAGAGCGCCACCGGCACCTCCGGCGCGACCCCGAGGCGCCGCAGCCGGTAGGCCAGCCAGCCCGCCCGGCGGCGCAGCTCGGCGTGAGTCAGGTGCTCCTCCCCCTGCTCGACCGCCACCGCCTCCGGTGTGCGCTCCGCCTGCTCGAAGACCAGCTCGTGCAGGGCCAGCTCCCGCCCGGGGTAGAGCGCCTCCGTGTCGTTCCACTCCGCCAGCAGTTGCTGGGCCTCGGACGGACCGAGCATCGGCAGCTCCGACAGGCGGCGGCCGGGATGGGCGGCCGCCCCTTCGAGCAGCGCCCGCAGGTGGCCGGCCATGCGCGCGATGGTGGAGGGCTCGAACAGGTCGAGGCTGTACTCCAGGACGCCCCAGACCCCCGCCGGCTCCTCCGCCATGGACAGGCCGAGGTCGAACTTGGTCGTCCCCGTCTCCACCTCGACCGGCGCGATGCGCAGCCCCCCCAGGTCGAGCGCGGCGGAGGGCACGTTCTGGAAGGTGAACAGCACCTGGAACAGCGGCGAGTGATCCAGGCTCCGCTCCGGCGACAGCTCCGCCACCAGGCGCTCGAACGGCACGTCCTGGTGGGCGTGGGCATCGAACACCACCTCGCGCACCCGCGCCAGCGCCTGCCGGAACGGCGGGTCGCCCGACAGGTCGGCGCGCAGCACCAGGGTGTTGACGAAAAAGCCGATGAGCCCCTCCGTCTCCACCTGCTGCCGGCCGGCGACGGGCGAGCCGACACACAGGTCGTCGCGCTCCGTGTAGCGCTGCAACAGCGAGAAGAGGCCCGACAGCAGGGTGATGAACAGCGTCCCGCCGTCGCCGCCGCGGCCCAGCTCCCGCAGCCTCTCCGAGCCCAGGGGGGAGAGGACGAAGCCCAGAGTGCCGCCCCGCGGCGTGCGCACGGGGGGGCGCGGCCGGTCGGACGGCAGCTCCAGCACCGGCGGCAGCCCGGCCAGCGTCCGCCGCCAGTGCTCCACCTGGGCCTCCAGCGCGCCTCCCGTCAGCGTCTGGCGCTGCCAGACCGCGAAGTCGGCGTACTGGATCGGTAGCGCCGGCAGATCCGGCGTCGCGCCGGCGAGCCACGCCCGGTAGACCTGCCCCACCTCCCGCGCCAGGATGCTGGTCGACCAGCCGTCGCTGACGATGTGGTGCAGGTTGGCGACGAGCCGGTGCTCCTTCGCCGCCAGCCGCAGCAACTGCGCGCGCAGCAGCCGCCCGGCCGCCAGATCGAAGGGCCGGCGGGCCTCCGCCATGGCGAGGCGCCGCGCCTCCCCGGCGCGCACCTCCGCCGGCAGGCCGGCCAGGTCCACCACGGGCAGCAGGAAGCCGGCCGCCGGCTCGACGATCTGAACCGGCCGGCCTCCGGCGCCGTCCTCCGCGCCCTCCTCAGCGAAGTCGAAGCGGGTGCGCAGCATCTCGTGGCGGGCCACCACCCGGGCCAGGCTCGCCTCCAGGGCCGGCGGCTCCAGCGGTCCCAGGAAGTCCAGGACCAGGGGGATGTTGTAGCCGGCGCCGCCGGGGTCCATCTGGGCCAGGAACCAGAGACGCTCCTGGGAGAAGGAGAGCGGGAACGAGCCCGCCGGCCGGGGCTGCGCAGGGATCGTCTCCACCCGCGGACGGGGGGCCGTGGCGGCCGCGCGCTGCCGCAGCAGGGCCTCCAGCAGCGCCCGCCGCTCCGCGGACAGGCCCGCCAGACGATCGGAGATCTCAACCATTCAAAAATTTACTCGAATTGTGCGTTCTGGCAAGCGGACTGACGCGAAAGGAGAGTATAACGGAGCCCCCCGGCCAGATGAACACGGAGTGGAGCCTCCCGCGACACCGGGCATCCACTGTGTGCCGCGACCGGGCGAAACCGAGACAGCCCGAGGCCGGTTTGCCGTCGCCTCCGGCCTGGGTTAGGCTATCGGGCTGAATTGCGTCTGCCTGGCGCTGACCGGCGGCTCACCGGAGCGGGTGAGGAGCACCGGAGCGGATAGAATGCGCCGGCAACCGGCCAATCGATCGGATCTCAAGGAGGATAACCATATGAGCGATCTCGTGCAGCGCCTCGGAACGGAGCAGGACGTCGAGGTCAGCATGAGGCCCGAGACGACGGTGGAGTACTTCAAGCCCGCCGTCGACCGCGGCTACGTCCACATCAAGTTCATCCATACCCGCGGCGGCACCGAGCTCGGCATCCGCCTCGACCGGGACGCCAGCGACTTCTCCCAGGCCGACTGGGAGAACAAGACCGGCAAGGTGAAGATCGTCGGCAACCTGATCCTCGACTACGTCAAGGTGCGCTTCCACGGCACCATCGACCTGTCGACCCTCAAGGGCACCGGCTATCTGGAGAACCTGGGCGAGTACAAGCCCTGGGAAGAGAAGGCGGCGGCTGAAGCCACCTAGCGTCCGGAGCGGGGCCGGGAACCTGCCAGCTCGGGGATCCCGGCCTCGGCCAGCGCCTCCGAGAGCCTCTCCCCCCCTTTGACGGCGAAGTCCAGCGTGCGAGTGGGGAACGGGATGGTGATCCCCTCGGCGTCGAAGGCGCGCTTGAGCCTCTCGATCGCCTCGCTGCGCGCCGCCATGTAGTCGCGCTGCTGGCTGAAGGGGATCCAGAACCGCACCACGAAGTTGATGGAGCTCTCGCCGAGCTCCTCGTAGAACAGCTCCACCGGCCGGTCCGGGGTCCGGTTGGAGACCTCCTCCAGCGCCCGGATGGCCACCTCCCGCACCCGCGCCAGATCGTCGCCGTAGGAGACCCCCACCGACAGGTCCACCCGCCGCCGGCCGGTCGTGGTGTAGTTCATGAGGGGGTTTTCGAACACCTGCTTGTTGGGGATCAGCACGAGCTGCCCCTGCTGGGTACGCATCTCGGTCCAGCGCAGGTGGATGCGCTCCACGGTGCCGAAGTAGTCCTGGGTCTTGATGAGATGGCCGTGGCGGAAAGGGCGCTTGACCGAGAGATAGATCCCCGCCATCAGGTTGGCGGCGATGTCCTGGAAGGCGAAGCCGAGCGCGAGGCCGACGATGCCCGCGCCGGCGAGCAGCGACGCAACCGTCTTTTGCAGGCCCAGGATGCCGAGCGCCGCGAACAGGCCGGCCGCCACGATGCCGATGTAGACGGCTTGGCTGACCAGCCGGTTGACCTGGTCGCTGTGAGAGACCCGGTGCAGGAACCGATGGACGAGGCTGCGCACCGCCCGGGCCACCAGCCAAGCGCCGACCAGGACCAGAACGGCGACGACGAGGTTCGGCAGATGGAGGAGCAGAGCCTCGATCCAGCTCCGCACCTTCCCGGTCAGCCGGGCCCAGACGCGCTCGAAGTTGACCATCCGTCCCCCCTCGGAGAACGGGCAGCTTGCGAATTTCTTGCCTACCGCGCGAGACGCGCTTCGAGGCCGGCCCGGACCTCCGGCCACTCGCCGTCGGTGATGCTGTACATCACCGTGTCGCGGAAGGAGCCGTTGGCGCGCATCTGATAGCGGCGCAGGACCCCCTCGCGCCGGGCGCCGAGCTTCTCGATGGCGCGCTGGCTGTGGAGGTTGTTGAAGTCGGTCTTGAACTGGACCCGCACGGCGCCGAGGGCCTCGAAGGCGTGGCGGAGCAGGACGTACTTGCTCTCCGGGTTGACCCGCGTCCCCTGCCAGCGCCGGGCGATCCACGTCCGCCCGATCTCGAGCCCGCGGTGGGCCGGCCGGATCTCCAGGTAGGCCGAGCACCCCACCGGCTCCCCGGTCTCCCGCAGGCGCAGGACGAAGTCGAGGCTCGC
>DASPJI010000580.1:0-6003 GCA_035628695.1 Thermoanaerobaculia bacterium
CTGGTGATCTGTCCGGTGACCTATACGGAGCTGGCCCCCTCTTTAGAGGGTGACACCGCGCGCCAGGGCGAGTTCCTGGGCCGGAGTCGGCGCCGATTTCCGGCAGGACTGGCTCTGGGATGACACCTTGCGGGCGCACAAGGCCTGGCACGACTTCATCCGGCGGAGGAAGAGGTCCCGGGATCTCCCGAAGAGACCTCTGGCGGACATCCTGATCGGGGCCTTCGCCATGCGCCACCAGGGGCTGATCACCCGCAACGAGACGGATTTCGGATCGGTGTTCCCGACCTCACGCTCCGTGGCGTCCTGCCGGAGTAGGCGAGCGACCCGCCCGTGTCGCCGCACACCCTGGTGCTGGCGATGACACCGCGCTGAACTTCGAAAAGGTCAGGCTCTACGCCTCCGACAGGCAGCGCCGCACCGGAGGATCGAGTAAAGCACGGCTGGGCGCCGCCCCCGCGGCGCCCGAACCGTTCCATCGATTGTCAAAGAACCGTCTGACCCGCGCCGGATCGGTCTCGACCCGGCGCGGACCTCTCTCGACCCTCCCCAAACCACCCGCGACCCCGGGGTCGAGAGGCTCGACCCTCTCCAAACCTCTCTCGACCCGGCTCGGACCTGACGCGACCCTAGGGTTGAGAGACTTGACCCTCGGGTCACATCAGCTCTGTGAGCTCAGAAGCCACGATTGAGTCACCGCTGCTCAGTGATCTGACAGCTCTATGAGATCGAAGTCTGCCGGGAAAGTCAATTATGGTCTTGCGGTCGGCTCAGGGCTCGTGTAGAGTAGGTCACCGCTAAGCTCTGCCGAAGTTTACCTCGAGAGAGGTCGCAGGGAGGGTCTGGGGAGAGATTAGAACCGGGTGGATACGTTCGACCTCTTGCATCCACCCGGAACGTTGCGCTATACTGCTGCTCGTCGTCGTTGTAAGCAGTGTGTCGCTGGACCCGTGGGGATTTCCCCCGTGGGAATCAGCACCAGCGGCTCCGGATGAAGGCTCGCATCCTTACACCCGGAGCCTAGGTGCCCGAAAGGAGTAGTGAGCTCCATGAACACCCGTAAGGATGGTACACCCACCCCTCCGTCCGACTCCGTGGATCTCTCCCAGGTGACGGAGGACACCCGGCGCAAGCTGTACGACGCCGCGGTGGCCACCCACTTCACTCCGACGCCGGAGGAGAAGGCGCAGGCGGACCCTGAGAATCACTGGCAGCCGCCCGCCTACACGCCGGACCAGGCGCGCCTGACCGTCCATGAGCTCTATGGACGCTGGTTCGTGACCTGGCGCCGGCTGGAGGAGGACGGAGACGTCGCGCCGTACCGTCAATGGGCCGTCCTCCGTGTCGTCCAGGACCCCGAGAGGGGCACCCTGGAGTATTACGAAGTCTGAGTTGTACAGCCGCCGGGGAGCCGAGGTTCCCCGGCGGCGCGGCCTCCCGCCGACCCCTGGGGCTGACGGCCAGGCTGAGAAAAGGGCCGCCTCCTGCGGAGGCTTGTGAATGAGTCTTGAGCCCCCGCAGGGGCCGACCTTTTTTTCAGACCGGGCCGTTAGCCCCGGGGAGTGCGCGCCACTTTGGTGCACGGTTTTAGACGCCCGTCTCCGGAGACCGGAGCCGGGAGGGCTTACAGGGTTCATTGACAATCGTCGTACGCAAAAGCGAGAGAGGGGCTTCGCCGCTTAGTGGCCAGGGGCCCCTCCCGCGGCAGCGTCACTGGGGATCGAATTAGCAGACGTGCGGGGGGGAGTCGACACCCGGAGTAGGTGAACGACCCACTCGTGTCGCCGCCGCACGGTGACCGCGGCGCACGGGGCTAGCCTCCGAGCCCCAGGTCCGACAGGCTGCCGGCGGTGAGGAGTCGGTTGCCCAGATCCTGGAGCTGTTCCGCGGACGAGATCTTGTCGACCTTGCGGCGGACCGTCGGAGACAAGGGCCCGAAGCGCTGCTCCATCAGACCCAACACGAAGCTTCGCATGCCATCGACCTTGCCTTCCTGACGGCCCTCCTTGATTCCCTCCTGGCGGCCCTCTTTGAGGCCTTCCTTGCGGGCCTCCCGGATGACCTTGTTGCGCCAGCGGATCATGTTCTCTTCCAGCATGCTCATGTCCTCCAGATCCTCGATAGGGGGGATTGTAACTCCTGGGAATGCCGTCTGAAAGGTATCGACCAGTAGATCGGTAAAGGCCCGGCGCAACTCTGGCTCGCTCTTCGCGGGCAGCATCCGGTGGAGTGGCCGTGCCAGGCTCAGCAGGTCCTCGGGCGAGCGGGCCTCCTCGATGCGGAAGAACACCGCCGCGAGGTTGTCCTGCGGATCGAGGGCTCCGGTCTCCAGGAGGGTCCGGTCGATGAGCAGGTAGGACAAGCTGGGCAGCAGGCGCGCGGCCTCCTCCGGTACGGGAGCGAATTGGGTCCGCAACTCCCGGGGGACGTTCCAGTGCCGTTTGCCGCTCGGGACGACGAGGGCGACGACCGGCGGCAGGTCGCCGCCAGCCGCAAGCTCCTGCCGCCGCACCAGCCGCTCGAGCAGCAGGGCCTCGTAGCCGAGCAGGCGCAGAGGCATGTAGCGGTCCGGCTTGGACTGGAACTCGACGAGCAGGTAGAAGTCCGTCGAGGTCCCGTCCGGTCCGTCGAAGCGGGCCCGCCAGAGGCAGTCGCCATGCCGCTGCCGAAACCTGCGGGTGATGAAGGTGGAGGGCACCATCTCCAGGGTCGCCAGGTCCAGCCCGTGGAGCCACCCTTCCCGGAGAAATCCGAGGACGAGGTCCTTCATCATGCGGCGGTACGAAAAGAAGAGCTTGAAACGGCCATCGGTAGGCCCCATGCGTGGTCCGTCTCCTTTCAGGGCCACCCCTCCCGAGAGAAGAGGGTGGCGGTCCGAAAGGGGAAAGACGGAAAACGCCGGAAAAATCGCTCACTTTTCTTCAGGGAGGTGGGAGATACCCCCAGCGTCCCGGCTCCGGGAGAACGGAGCCGGGACGGATTCACTGACCGTCGTTGTTACTGGGGGTCGCAGTAGCAGACGTGCGGGAAGTCCTCGGAGGACACGTACGTCTCGTTGTCGTCGCAATCCCCCCAGCCGGTGTTGGTGCAGGTCTCCTGCTCGGCGCAGATGCTTCCCTGTGCGTCGTAGTAGATGTAGTAGCGGCCGTAGGTGCAACCGTTCTGGGGCCTGTCTGCGGCGCCGGTGGTCACGCCCGCGACGAGGACGGCGACGGGCACGGCCAGCTTGATGAGCATCCGAGTAAGGTGGCGGTTCCTGGTCATGGTCTCTCCTTCTGTTCAAGGCGAGCTTACCAGGCGATCGGCTGGAGATCTAAGCCTCACCGCTCGATCGTATACAGCACGTCCGCGCTGGTGCCCTCGCCGCTCTCCGCCTGGAGGGTCCACTTCTCGTTCATGAGATAGCGGATCCTGAAGGTGTTGACCGCTTCGAAGAGGCCGATGCCATAGGCGACGTAGAGGCGCGGCGAGAGGTACTTGCCGACCACCAGCGACGCCTGGTCGAGATCGTTGTCCTTGGCCTCGATGCGCGCCTCCTCGAGGCCCCAGCGGGCGGCGAGCTTCTTCGCCAGCATGTTGCCGCCCTTCAAACCCAGCGAGGTGGCGGCGTTGGCCAAGCGGTCCCCCTCCTGCGGCTGCGTCTGGTTGAGCGGCCGGCCGAGGAGCAGGTAGGCCAGGGCCTCGCTCTCCGGCAGGGTGGGCTGCGACCAGAGGGTGACCTCGGGCTTCTGCACCGTCCCCTTGGCGTTGATCCCCGCGATCGTGCCGTCCTCGGCCTTGCGGAAGGCCCGCACGTCGATGCCGGGGTTGTCGATCGGGCCGGCGAAGACGATGCGGCCGCGCTCGATGGTGAGGTCCTGGCCGTAGGCCTTGAAGATCCCCTCCTTGATCTCGAGCTCGCCGGTGCCGCGGGTCACCCGCCCGGGCTCGTCGCGGACCAGCAGCGAGCCGGTGGGCTTGCCCCTCAGGCCGTAGACGTTGATGTCGATGTCGCGGCCGAGCACCAGCCGCACCCGCGTCACCACCGCGAGGTCCTGGCGGGCGTCCGGCTCCTCGGTGGCGTTGACGAAGACCACGTCCTCCGAGACCGTGACCGGTCCCTTCTCGCGCCGGTCCTCGATGACGATGTCGGCCTGGGGGACCACCACGTCGCCGGTGAGCTGCACCAGCTTGCCGGTGTAGTCGACGGACAGGTCCGGCGAGACCAGGACATCGATCTCCTCGGTGTCCATGGCCTGGAAGCGCTGGCCCTTGATCGCCAGCTTGATCGGCGTCTCGGCGCTCGGCACCAGGCCGGCGCGGCCGGTGATCGACACCGTGCCGGGGCCGGAGCGGGCGCTGCCGTCCAGGGTCAGGCTGCCGCTGCCGTCGCCGATGGCGGCGAGACGGAGGTCGCGCAGCTCGATGCCGAGGCGCGGGATGTCCGCCTGGGCGTTGGCCAGCCGCGCCTCGCCCTGGAGACGGGGCGCGCCCACGGTGCCGGAGAGGGCATAGCCCGCGGTCAGCGTGCCGCCGGGGTTGTCGACGTCGGGCACGAAGCCCTGGATGAAGGCGAGGTTGGTCAGGTTGACGTCCACCCGGCCGGCGAGCGGCTGGGCCTGGAGCGAGGCGCCGCGCACGAAGCGGGGGAGCCGCGCCTGGGCGCTCAGGGTGCCGGCGTCCACCAGCACCAGCCGCGCCGAGGCCGTCCCCTCGCCGCCCGCACCCACCTGAGCCTGGATCGAGCCCTGCTCATAACGGAACGCCACGGTCCGCCCCTCGTTGCCGGGGAACCGGAACTCACCCGGGCCGGGACGGATGTCCACCACCGCGCTGGCGACCGCCGAGCCCGCGCCACGCGCCTGCACCGAGCCGTTCAACGCGCCGGTGATCTCGAGGTCGGGGGGCAGCATCGGCTTGAGCATGCGCAGGGGGAGGTCGGAGAGCGTCGAGTCGACGTTCCACGGGCCCGCCTTGGCCCAGCCGCCGGTGGCGCAGACCTGCCCCCCCTGGGATTGCCAGCAGAAATCCCGGAGGCGGACCTCCTCCGCCGAGGCGAAGAGCGGCGCCGGCCGTCCCAGCGTCCAATTGCCCACCATCTCGGATTGCAGGCCGAGCCGCTGGATGGTGCCTTGCCAGGCGGTCGTCCCCTGGAGCCCGCCGGCCAGGGCCAGGTCCACGTTGCCGTCGGTGCTGTTCACCGTGGCGGTGATGGTGTGGTTGCTCCGCGTGCCCCGGCCGCGCAGCACCAGGTCCTCCACCCGGCGCTCGCCGGACTGGAACCCATTCGCCGTGGCGTCGAGGGTAAACGGACCGGTGGGCGCGAGGTCGACGTCGGCCACCGCCTCGACGGCCGCGACCGTCTGGGTGCCGAAACGGATGTCCTCCCCCTGGACGGTCGCCTGGATGCGCGGCGTCTCCGCCGGCCCGGTGATCCGGCCCTGCGCCGTGACCGCGCCGGCCCCCTGCGGGACCGCCACCGCCAGGTTGGGCGCATCGAGGTTGAAGGCGAGGTCGTAGGCGTCCCCCAGCCAGCCGGAGGCCGTCAGGTGCGCCGTGCTCCAGGTGGCGTCGAGCTTGGAGATACGGTAGCGGTCGCCCGCCAGCTCCACGCCGGCCACGGCCCGGATCGGCTCGCCGCGCAGCGTCCCCGCGAGGCTCGGCACCTGGACGGTGCCCACCGGGCCGGCGTCCGTGAGCCGCCCCTGGCTGGTGGCGGAGAAGGCGAGGTTGCCGGGGAACGACGCGGACAGCACCTGCGGGTTGATGCGGGCGCCGCGCAGCGCGGCCTTCCAGCGCACCGCGGGCTTCCAGGCGACCTCCCCCTGGCCGGTGACGCGGCCGGAGAAGAGGTCCCCCTGGAGGCTGGAGAAGCGGAAGCTGTTCGGATCCCCTTCGCCGGTGATGCTCCAGTTGCCGGGCGCGATCTTGCCGCCGGCGACCTGGGGGGAGGGGGCCAGATGGGCGCGGACCTCGGCGCGATAGTCCTCGGCGGTGCCCGCGACGTTGGCGGTCCCCTGGCGG
>DASPJI010000581.1:0-17100 GCA_035628695.1 Thermoanaerobaculia bacterium
GACCAGGACGGCTACGCATTCATCGGCAAGGTGAGAGCCGCCGGGAAGCGGCTGCCGGCGGTCGCTCTGACCGCCTATGCCCGGGTCGAGGACCGCCTGAAGGCGCTCGTCGCGGGCTACAACATGCACGTCCCCAAGCCGGTCGAGCCCGCGGAGCTGGCCGTGGTCATCGCCAGCCTGGTCGGCAAGGATCAGACGCAGCGCGATCCCGGGAAACAGAAGCAGGCGCGGTAGGCCGGTGCCCCCGCGCCCGCCGGTCCCGGCGTCTATTGCCCCCTCTTGGCAGGCGGCGGCGGAAGCCTGGGCTCCACCACCTTGAGCGGCCTCTCCTCCAGCTCCTTGAGGAGGCGCTGCACGGCCGTCTCGAGCTGCGGGTCGCGGCCCTGGGCGATCAGATCCGGCCGGTTGTCCACCTCGATGTCCGGCGCGATCCCCTTGTTCTCCGCGATCCACTCGCCGGTCTCCGGATCGAACCGCGTGTAGCCGGGCGCGGTGACCCGCGTGCCGTCCACCAAGTCGACCGCGTCGGCGATGCCCACCAGGCCGCCGAAGGTACGGGTGCCGATGAGCGTCCCCATGCCGGCGTCGCGGAACATCCACGGCGTCAGGTCGCCGCCCGAGCCGGCGTAGCCGTTGATCAGCATCGCCTTCGGCCCGTTGATCGCTCGCACCTCCGAGCCGTGGCGCCACTTGCGGGAGATCACGATCGTCTGCGCGCGGCGGCCGAGCGTCGGCAGGACCATCGGCTGCGGGAAGCCGCCGCCGTTGAAGCGCTCGTCCAGGATGATCGCCTCCTTGTCCGTCTGCGCCCAGTAGCCGCGGATGAATTCGGTCTGCCCCGCCGTGCCGGTGTTCGGATAGTGAATGTAGCCGATGCGGCCGCCAGACATCTCGTGGACCTTGCGCCGGTTCTCCTCGACCCACTCGTAGTAACGGAGGTCGAGCTCCTGGGCGATCGGCCGCACCTCAACCTTGCGGGCTCCTTCGAAGGACGGCTTCTCGTTGACCGTGAGCGTCACCACCCGGTCGGCTTTATTGATCAATAGCGCGTTGGGGTGGGTGCCGGCGTCGACCGGCCGGCCGTCGATCGCCAGCAGGTAGTCGCCCGTTTTTATATTGACGCCGGGCTCGCCGAGCGGGCCGCGCCACGCGTCCTGCGTCAGCGTGCCGGGATAGATCCGCTGGAAGCGCACCCACCGGCCGTCGAGCTCATAGTCGGCGCCCAGCATGGCGGTGCTGGCCGCACGGTCGGCGGCTCCCGGCTCGGCCGGCGGATCATAGATATAGGCGTGGGAGGTGCCGAGCTCCGCGAGCAGCAGGCTCAGCACGTATTTGAGATCGCTCCAGTGGGTGACATAGGGCAGGAACTGCTCATAGTGCTTGCCCACCGCGGGCCAGTCGAGACCCCACATGTCCTCGCGGAAGAAGTTGTCGCGCTCGAAGCGCCAGGCCTCCCAATACATCTGCCGCCACTCCGCGGCCGGGTCCACCCACACCTCGACGGCGGCCGTGTCGACCTTGCCCGCGCCATGCTTGGTGTCGGGCTTGACGTCGGCCACCCCCAGCACCTCCTTGCCGAAATAGGCGAGCTTCGAGCGGTCGGGGGTGAATTCGAGATCGATCTCCGGGCCGTCGTAGATCGTCGCCGTCTCCCTGGAGGCGAGGTCGAACTTGCGGAGCTTGCCTTCGGCGTAGTGGAAGACGGCCTCCTTGCCACCGAACAGCGCCCCGGGGTCCCCCGCCGGGATCGGCAGCACCACGGCGCGGCCGGCCAGGCCCTCCAGATCGACGCGGACGCGCACCGTATCGCTTTTCTCCTCCTCCTTCTTCGCCTCGCCCTTTTCTTCGGCCGTCTCATCCTTCGGAACGCTCTCCTCCTCCGCTTTGGGAAAGAGAGGGTTGCGCTCGTCGCGGGCCAGCGGCATCACGTAGATGCGGTCGGCGTCGTCGACCTTGAGGCTCGCCTCGAAGCGGCCGAACGACGGGGTGAACGTCCGCGCCGAGGTGAAGTAAAGGTATTTTCCCGACAGGTCGAAATTGACGTTGCGGTCGTCGTAGAAGCCGTCGGTTACGCGCGTCGTCTTGCCGGTCTCCACCTCATACAGGTGGATGGCGCCGAAGCCGTTCGCGACGGTGTTGGAGAAGGCGATCCAGCGGCTGTCGGGGGACCAGTCGAAGTCGGCGCCTTCCTGATATTCGGCCCTGAAGATCTGAGTGGTCTTCCCCGTCTCGGCATCGAGCAGCAGGAACCTGTAGTCCTGGGTGACGTAGACGATCCATTTGGAATCCGGCGACCAGAAGAAGCCGTAGATGCCGGCGCCGGTGTGGCGGCTGAGCTGCTTGGCAGTACCCGCGCCGGAGCCGGTGGCGGGCTGGCCATAGATCTGATATTCGCCGGTGGCATCGCTCAGATAGGCGATGGTCTTGCCGTCCGGCGACCAGCGGGGCCAGCGCTCCCGCACCCCCGGCGTGTTGGTCAGGTTGCGCGCGTCCACCCCCTTGGCGGCGACGTTGAAGATCTCGCCGCGGGCCTCGACGGCGATCCGCTTCCCCGACGGCGAAGGGGAGATGTCGGAGATCGTCTTGCCGGCCTTGAGCATGTAGGGCCGGGCCGCCAGCTCATCGCTCCGCACCTGGAAGGTCAGCCTCTCGTCCTTGCCCGTCGCGGTGTCGAAGGCGTGCAGATAGCCGTCGTGCTCGTAGACGATGGTCTTGCCGTCCGAGCTGGGCCATTTGATATCCGCGTCCGTATAGCTCGTGAGCTGCGTGTCCTGCTTCGTCGCCAAGTCGTGCCGGTAGAGGTTGACGGTGCCGCCGGTGCGGTCGCTCACGTAATAGATCGAGTTGCCGTTCCCTGCCACCATCGGGAACCACGAGTTCTCGTTGCCCCCCGGCAGCTCGGAATAGGTGTTGGACGCGAGGTCGTAGATCGACACCTTGCCGACGAGGCCGCCCCGGTAGCGGCGCCAGCGCAGGTAGGCGTCTGTGCGGTTGTAGGCGATGCGCCGGCCGTCGGGGAAGAAGGAGCCGTTGGTGATCTCACGGACCGGCAGGGCGCGCGGCAGGCCGCCCGCGGGCTCGGCCACCCAGAGCCGCGGCTGCGACGGCGTGAAGCTGCCGGCCGGCGAGCCGTAGGCCACCTTGCCGTCCGGCGTCCAGCCGACGAGGCTCTCCATGAACGGATCGAAGGTGATCCGCCGCGGCGCTCCGCCCTCCAGCGGCATCACGTAGATGTCGGCGTTGCCGTCATAGGAGGCCGAGAAGGCGACGAGCTTGCCGTCGGGGGAGATGCGCGAGCGCCGCTCCTCGCCGCGGTGGGTGGTGAGCCGCCGGGCATGGCCGCCCCGGCGGTCGGCCACCCACAGGTCCGACGAATAGGTGAACACGACGGTATCGCCGTGGATGGCTGGAAAACGGAGAAGGCGCATCTCGGGCGCCTTCTCTTGCCCCTTTTCTTGTGAAAAAGCGGCGCTCGATGAGACGAGTCCCGCGAGCAGGATGGCAATCATTGACCGATTCGACACTATGGTCCTCCCAAGGCTCTGGGCATGTACGCAGGACGGTCCCCGCGGTTTCATGCCGGTGAATGTAGGAGGAGCCGCGCGATATGTCCAATATATCTCCGCAGATGGATCCATACTTCGTGGGTATGGAAGGCCCGCACTTGTCCGGGCACTCCCCCGGCTGATAGCGTCGCGTCCACCATTGATAGGGAGAGACCCGATGCTGGCACGTCCGCAGGCCCGAGCCGCCGTCCTGTCCGTCCTCGCCGCCCTCGCCATCCCGGGGACGGTCCTTCTGGGGGCGCCGCCGCCCGCGTCCGCCCAGACGGACCTCCAGCGCGAGGTCGACCGCCGGGCGACAGAGGTGCTGCCCAAGGTGATCGCTTGGCGCCGGGACATCCATCAGAACCCGGAGCTGGGCAACCGCGAGACGCGGACGTCGGCCCTGGTGGCGGACCACCTCCGCAAGCTCGGGTACGAGGTGCGGACCAACGTCGCCCACACCGGCGTCGTCGGCATCCTGCGCGGCGGCAAGCCCGGACCGGTGGTGGCCCTGCGGGCCGACATGGACGCGCTGCCGGTCACCGAGCAGGCAGACGTCCCCTTCGCCTCCAAGGTGCGCACCACCTACAACGGCCAGGAGGTCGGGGTGATGCACGCCTGCGGTCACGACGTCCACACCGCCGTGCTGATGGGCGCGGCGGAGGCGCTCGCCGGGGTGCGGCAGGAGCTGCCGGGCACGGTCAAGCTGATCTTCCAGCCCGCCGAGGAGGGGGTGCCGCCCGGCGAGGAGGGGGGCGCGAAGATGATGATGGCCCAGGGCGTGCTCGCCGACCCGGCGCCGCAGGCGATCTTCGCCCTCCACACCACGACGCTCCCCGGCGGTACCCTGGCCTACAAGGCCGGCTCGATCTACGCCAGCGCCGACGTGCTGAAGATCGTCGTCCGCGGCCGGCAGACGCACGCCGCCATGCCCTGGCAGGGGATCGACCCGGTGATCCTCTCGGCGCAGATCATCCTGGCGCTGCAGACCATCCCCAGCCGGCAGCTCGACCCCTTCCTGCCCAACGTCGTGACCATCTCCACCGTCCACGGCGGCGTGCGCAACAACATCCTGCCCGACGAGGTGGTGATGGAGGGGACCATTCGCTCGCTGAACCCGGCGCTGCACGAAGACTTCCTGGCGCGCATCCGGCGCACGGCGGAGTCGATCGCCACCAACGCCGGCGCCACGGCCGAGGTGACGATCACCCCCTACGCCCCGGTCACCGTCAACGACGCCGCCCTGACCCGCCGCATGGAGCCGACGCTGCAGCGCATCGCCGGCACGAGCCTCTCCGGCACCCCCGGCTCGATGGCGGCCGAGGACTTCTCCTTCTTCGCCCAGGAGGTCCCCGGCCTCTACGTCTTCCTCGGCATCAACCCGCCGGGCGTCGAGCCGGGCGAGGCCGCCCCGAACCACTCTCCCCGCTTCTTCGTCCACGAGGACTCGATGGTGGTGGGCATCCGCACGATGGCGGGGCTGGCGGTGGATTATTTGATGGGAGAGTGAGGGGGCACCGCCGCCGGGTCACTACGCTCCCCGGCGGCGGTGAGGCCAGACGTCAGACTTCGTGATACTCCAGAATGCCTCGGTCGGGGTCCTGGAGGACGCGGAGGACGGTCCAGAGACGGGACGGCGGGACTTCGCCTTCCTTCTCCTCGAGCAGGCGCCAAGTGATGAACCAGCGTCCATAGAGTTGATGGACGGTCAGGCGCGCCTGCTCCGGAGTGTAGGCCGGCGGCTGCCAGCTCTCCGGATCCGCCACGGCCTTGTCCTTCTCCTCGGGCATCGGGGTGAAGTGGGTGGCCACCGCGGCGTCATACAACGCGCGCCGGGTGTCCTCCGTCTCCTGCGTCAGGTCGACAGCAGACTTGGACGGCTCGGACGGAGGGGTCGGTGTACGATTGTCACGGGTGTTCATGGAGTTCATAGCTCCTTTGGGCACCTAGGCTCCGGGTGTAAGGGGTCCAGCCTTCACTCGGAGCCGCTCGGTGCTGATTCCCGCGGCGGAGAGATTCCACCACGGGGCCAGCAAGGTACAGCGACAACAACGACAGGCATCAGTATAGCGCAATGTCTTGGGCGAAGACAAGCTTCCAGCTTCCTTCGCCTGGTTCAAATCTCCCCGACACCCCCTCCCCGACCTCCCCAGGGGGAAAGTTTCCCGCCGCAGGAAGAGAACCGCCGGCCTGTTCGCCAGCTTGTCCGCCCCCCTGCCCGCCGGCGGTTTCTCGGGGAACTGCTCCGGGACCTATCTGATGGCCGAAGCGGGCGGCGCGACGTCCCTGTGGACGCTGGAGGCCGACGGGACGTTCTTCGCCACCAGCTCGCTCCAGGCACTGCTCAAGTTTTCCGATCAGCAGGGGAGCTGGGAAAAGGTCGGCAACGACGGCATCAAGGGCGTGGTGCTCGCCCTCGTGTTCGATGAGAACGACGCGCTCCTCAACGTCAGCCGCGTGGACATCTCCCTGCACACGGTGGGCAGAGGGTGCGACAACATCGCCGGCTCGCTGGAGGTGCGCGAGTTCACCGGCGCCGAGGATCCTCTCGACCCCGCCACCGATACCGGCGAACCCATCGCCACCGACACCGTCACCGGCCGCCGCGTGAAGGCGAACCGGTAGCGCGCAAGGGACCGGGAGCGCATCGATCTCCAGGAAGCTCGCGCTTTCATCATCCCGAGCGCCTCCGTCTCCGTACCCGCGGAGACGGGGCTCATTTCTCCCGGGGCAGCCGTTGCCCCACGAGAGACGTCCGCCATGCCCCGGAAAACGTTCGTCCTACCCGGGGTACGGCCGTCATCTCCCGGGGGAGGACGGCCGTACCCACGGGGGGATCGCCGTACCCGCGGGTATGGCGTTCATCCCTGGGGTAGCACGGCCGTACCCGCGGGGATGAGGACCGGCTGCCCGGGGATGGCCTTGTTTCATCGGGTAGGGCCTTCGTCTCCCGGGGTATGGCCTTCCTTTTACGTGGAGGGTGGACGTTCCTCGAAGGACGGCCTCCATTTCCCGGATGGCAGACGGCCGTTGCCGCAGGGATGTCGCCATTCCGTGCTGATTCGTTGCCGAAGCCGCGCGGCCCGGCCTCCTCCCCAGGGAGGATGTACACCATCTCTCCAGGTCCGCTACCGCCATCGCCGCCACCGGCGCGGACATCTTCGAGGTGGGTCACGACTACGTTCTCGTCGAAGCCACGAGGCGCGAAGCCAGGGCCTTGAAGCGGCTGCGCCTGAAGCTCGCGCGGTTCGGGACGCAGGACGAATTCCGCCCAGCCCAACGCCGGCACGACCGCCACTTCGCCTCCGGCCGGTGGGTGACCGTCCCGGCCGGTCGTTGCCGGGACGTCGCATGATCTCTCCCTCCCGCCCAATACGAGCCCCCAGGGTTGGCTACCGGCTCATCGAGAAGCAAGGCTCTCATCCCTTGGCAGCCTGAGGGCCCTGATAGGCTATTGGGCGATGAGGAGCCACGGACGATGATCGATCAGGCTGCAGAGACGATCCTCGAAACGGGCCGGAGCGGCATGCCGCCGCGGCCGGCCTTCGACGTGCGGCGGCTGGGCCCGGCGCGCCTTCCCTCGCCGCTCTCCGGGCGGCGCGAGCGGTTCATCGGCGACGGCGAGCGGGTGCTCGCCACCACCGACGCGGTGCGGATCGCCGACTACCTGGAGGGGGAGGGGGCGCTCCCCTGCTTCGAGCGCGCCGGGCCGCGCCGGGAGCTGTTCTTCGACCCGCGGACCCTCGGCGCCGGCATCGTGACCTGCGGCGGGCTCTGCCCGGGCCTCAACAACGTCATCCGCTCGATCGTCCTCAACCTCTACTACGCCTATGGCGTGCGGCGGATCCTCGGCTACCGCCGTGGCTACCTGGGGCTGTCGCGCCGGCGCCCCGAGGAGCCGCTGGAGCTCGGGCCTGCCCAGGTGGAGAGCATCCACGAGCGCGGCGGGACGATCCTCGGCACCTCCCGCGGCCCCCAGGACGTCGGCGAGATGATCGACACCCTGCAGCGGGACGGCGTCCAGATCCTCTTCACCCTCGGCGGCGACGGCACGCTACGCGGCGCCGCGGCGCTCGCCCGCGAGATCGAGCGGCGGGGGCTCGCGATCAGCGTCATCGGCGTCCCCAAGACGATCGACAACGACATCGCCTGGGTGGACCGCAGCTTCGGCTTCACCACTGCCATCGAGGAGGGGAACCGGGCGATCCACGCCGCCCATGCCGAGGCGCAGGCGGCGTGGAACGGCATCGGCATGGTCAAGCTCATGGGCCGCCACTCCGGCTTCATCGCCGCCCACGCCACCCTGTCGAACAACGACGTCAACTTCTGTCTGGTGCCGGAGGTCCCGTTCAGCCTCCACGGGCATGGCGGCTTCCTGGAGGCGCTGGAGCAGCGTCTCCAGGAGCGGCGCCATGCCGTGATCGTGGTGGCGGAGGGGGCGGGGCAGGAGCTGCTGCGGCGGGAAGGGCAGGTGGAGCGCGACGCCTCGGGCAACGTCCGCCTGCTCGACGTCGGGGTCTATCTGCGCGACCGCATCACCGAGCACTTCTCGTCCCAGGGAATGGACGTCACCATCAAGTACATCGACCCGAGCTACATCATCCGCTCGCAGCCGGCCAACAGCTCGGACGCCGAGCTCTGCCTGTTCATGGGCGAGCACGCGGTGCACGCGGGCCTCGCCGGCCGCACCGAGATGGTGGTCGGCTACCGCAACCAACAGTTCATCCACCTCCCCATCCCCCTCGCCGTGGCGCGCCGCAAGAGCCTCGACCGCCGCGGCAAGATCTGGGAAGGGGTCCTCGGCACCACCGGCCAGCCGGTCTCGATGCTCGGCGACAGCGCGATCTAGCCCTCCGCGCCCCACGGGGCCGGCGGCTCGCCCCGCGGCGCCGACGGCCGGCCCCACGAAGCCGATGGCGCGCCCCGCGGGGCGAACGACCCGGCCGACGGGGCCAAGAGCTGGCCCCAAGGGGCGGACGGCTCGTCCCATGGAGCCGGAGGCTGGCCCCCAGGGGCGGAGGACCTCACTGGCCGGGCCGGTGGCCGGCTCCGCGGGGCCGCCGGCAGGCGGCATGGGGCGGAGGGCTGGCCCCACAGGGCGGACGGCGCGCCCCGCGGGGCAGAGGCCTCCGTTAGAACCGCCGCCCGAGCGACAGGTAGGGCTCGTCGTACCGGCGGGCCGACTCCCCCCACACCCACTGGTTGTAGCCGGCCTCGACGCTCCAGCGGCCGGCGCTGTCGAGGGGGGCGATGATCCCGACGCCGATGCGGCCCATGCTGGCGTCGTTGAAGTTGAAGTCCGGCCGCGAGCCGAAGCGGTCGTCCGGCTGGCGCGGCGAGTCGTTGCCCAGGCTGCCGATGTAGACGGCCGCGACCTTCCCCTGCAGCTTCCAGAGCGGCAGCGGCCAGCCGAGCTCGCCCCAGACCGGGACCTCGTCCGCCGGCGCCCCCTCGCGCCAGGTGTAGCCCGCCTGCAGGTTGAACCAGCCGTGCCCCTCGCGGAACGGGCGGCTCACCAGGTACGACAGCGTCAGGTCGTGCTTGAGCACCCCGCGCCACTCGGGGCTCACGTCGCGGATGTTGCCGTTGCTGTCATAGAGATAGCGCGAGTAGGGCCCCTCGAGGTCGTAGAAGTAGGGGGTGCGGTAGGTGAGGGCGAGCGCCATCGGCAGGTCCCCCTGCACGAGGGCGTACTTGAGGCCGAACCAGGCGTCCGACGGGCCGGTGTTCTTCTCCAGGTGGTCGCCGGGGCCCTCCAGGCCGTGGAGATAGGTCAACAGGAAGGTGGTCGAGAGCCGCGGGAGCAATCCCACCTCGCCCGAGAGGTAGCCGTAGCGGAAATCGTGGTAATGCCGCTTGACCTCGCCGTCGACCACCGTGGTGTTGGTGAAGGAATCGCCAAACGCGTTCCAGGACGTGGACGCCTTCTTCTGGCTGTACCCCAGTTGGACGTCCCCCTGCCCCGGCTCCGGCACCCAAGCCCCGCCCGCCAGGGCGGCGCCCGGAACCCCCGCCAACACCAACAGCACCGCACCGACAATCCGATCCCCACGCATACGGCTCCTTTCGCGCTCCAGGAAACAGTGTGAGCGTCTTACCTCTCCCGGTGCGCCTCGCCTGCCCGGCGTGACCGGGAGCGGCTCTTTGCGGCATGATGCGCCGGTGCCCCGCCACCCGCTCCTTCTGATGGTGCTCTCCTCGGCCTGCTTCGCCTTCATGGCGCTGGCGGCGAAGCTCGCGGCCGGGGGACTGTCCGGCGGCCAGGTGGCGTTCGGCCGCTTCGCCTTCATGCTGCTGCCGGTGGTCCTGGTGCCGCCGCTGGCGCGCAAGGCGGTCACCTTTCAGCGGCTGGACCTGCTCTTCTACCGCGGCCTGTTCGGCGGCTCGGCGGTGCTCCTCTACTTCTTCGCCCTGGAGCACATGCCGGTGGGGATCGCGACGCTGCTCAACTACTCGTCGCCGATCTTCAGCGTCGCCTTCGCCGCCCTCTTCCTCGGCGAGCGTGTGGACGGGCGGCTGCTCCTCCCCCTGATCGCGGCGCTGTCCGGCATGGTGCTGGCCGCCGGAGGCGGCGGCGGGCTGGGGGGGATCCGCTTCGGGCTCTGGGAGGCGCTGGGGATGGCCTCGGCGGTGCTCTCGGGCGCCGCGGTGACGGCGATCCGCGCCGCCCGCCGCACCGAGGGGTCGTGGGCGATCTACGGCAGCTTCACGATCTTCGGCCTGCTCGCCACCGCCCCCTTCGGCGCCCGGGGGCTCGGCGCCGCCACCTCCCGCGAGTGGCTGCTGCTGGCGGCGGTGGGGGCGTTCTCCATCGTCGCCCAGCTCCTCATGACCTATGCGTACCGCTGGGTGACCAACCTGCAGGCCGGGGTGGTCAACCAGCTCACGGTGGTCCTCAGCCTGCTCCTCGGCGTCGTCTTCCTGGGGGACCGCCTGGCGCCGGTCCAGATCGTCGGCAGCCTGCTCACCCTCGCCGGGGTGGTGGGGGTGGTGGCGGTCCAATCCACTCCGCGGGCCGTCGAATGAGGATCGAACGAGGAGGGCGCGCTTCCCTGCGGCCCCGAAACCGGAAATAATGACCGCGGCTGTACCTGGGCAGGATCTCTAGCGGAGAAGACGCCATGAGACTGGCACTGGTCAACGTCAAGGGTGGTGTCGGCAAGACGACGACGGCGGTGAACCTGGCGGCAGCCTTCGCCCGCGGCGGCCTGCGGGTGCTGCTGGTGGACCTCGACCCGCAGGGCTCGGCGAGCCTCTCCCTCGGCGTCGGCCGCGCGGAGACCCAGGACCAGCCGACGGTCGCCGAGCTGCTCACCGGCGAGGCGGAGGCCGCCGCGGCGGTGCGCCAGACCGGCGCGGCGGGGATCGACCTGATCCCGTCGGCGCTGCGGCTGGCCGCCATGGACCTCGCCCTCGCCCGGGAGGCGGAGCCGGGAAAGCTCCTCAAGAAGGCCCTCGCCCCCCTGCGCCGGCGCTACGACGTGACGGTGATGGACTGCCCGCCGGGGCTGTCGATCCTGAGCGTCAACGGCCTGACGGCGGCGCAGGCCTTCATCGTCCCGGTGGCGCCGCACCACCTGGACAT
Organism: Thermoanaerobaculia bacterium; assembly: GCA_035628695.1. Lineage (GTDB taxonomy): Bacteria > Acidobacteriota > Thermoanaerobaculia > Multivoradales > UBA5704 > DASPJI01. The sequence goes on from DASPJI010000581.1 coordinate 11,131, forward strand.
GGACGCGCTGGCCGGCTTCTTCGAGCTCTTGGAAATGGAGCGTGGCCGGTTCGGCCGCAAGACCGAGCTGCTGGGGATCGTCCTCACCATGGTCGACCACCGCACCCGGGTGACCGACGAGGTGGTGGCGGCGATCCGCAAGAGCTACGGCAAGCAGGTCTTCAAGTCCGAGATCCCGATCAACGTCCGGCTGGCCGAGGCGCCCGGCCACGGCCGCACCATCTTCGACTTCGAGAGCTGGTCCACCGGCGCCCTCGCCTACAGCCACCTCGGCGGCGAGGTGCTGCGCCGCGCCCGCAAGGCGGGGCTGCTGGAGAGCTGACCCCCGGCAGCCCCGTCCGGCCGTCAGGCCGCTGTCTCAGGCGATCGCGGTCGCCGCCGGCGCGGCCTCGGCCGGCTTGCGGCGCAGGATGGCGGCGGAGATCAGCGAGACGATCAGCCCCACCGGGAAGACCTCCAGGAGGGTGATGGCGGAGTTGAAGAAGATGTTGTCGTAGTACTTCGCCATGAAGGCCATCTGCCCCTCCATCTTCTGGATGGCGGCCGCGCTCTCGCCCTCCGCCCGCATCTTCGCCAGCGCGCGAGTGGTGTACTCGTCGAGGAAGTCGGGGAAGAAGTTGAAGTACGCGATCTCCCAGGTGATGACGTACATGGCGCAGGTGATCAGGGTGATGAGCAGGCCGACCTGGAACGCCTTGCCGAACCCGATGGCGCCGCCGGCGACGGTGTCACGGTACGACCGGACGCCGAAGAAGACCAGCAGGAACGACAGGACCATGGCGCTGTAGCCGATGACCTCGCTGCCTTCGAGGTCGATGGCCTCGTTCATGGTGACCGCCCACAACACCGACGACAAAGCCACCAGGATCACACCCGACGCGAGCCCGAAGCGAAGCACGATTCTCTTCATTGCGATTCCCTCCTTGGTTGGCCCGCAAGGTAGCGCCGCGGCGCCGCGCCGGTCGTCCTACGGTCGGGTGATTTTCGGGCCTGGACCCCGGAATCATACTTTCGTTGACCCCCGGGCCGGCTCGCGGAGGCCGGGGGATCAGGGGATGAGGCCGAGCTCTTTCCCCCTCTGGACGGCCTGGACCCGGCGGTTGACCCCGAGCTTGCCGAACAGGCGGGAGGAGTGGGTCTTGACGGTGTTCTCGGAGACGAAGAGGCGCTCGCCGATCTCGCGGTTGCTCAACCCCTCGGCGATCAGCCCGAGGATCTCGTGCTCCCGCGGGGTGATGCCGAGCTCCGCGAGCTTGCCGGGGTCAAGCACGAACGGCCTCTCCTCGCGGACCCGCACCTCCACCACCTCCCGGACCACCACCTCTCTTGGCTCGGCCGGCTCAGCCGTCCTCTCCGGCTGCCGCGGCCGGCTCCACCGCAGCCCCAGATAGATGCCTACGGCGGTGAAGATCACCGCCACCAGGCCGCCATAGATCTCGGTCGGGTAGGCGCGGACGAAGTGCTTGTACTCCAGGACCTTGAGCAGCGTGATGAGCACGCCGCCCACCAAGCCGTAGAGGATGACGCGTCTCACGGCCGGAGAGCATAGCGCGTCCCCGGACGCAGAAAGGCCGGCGTCAGGGGCGCCGGCCTTCGGTTCAGCGGCAGCTCCGGATCAGAGCTCGACTGTCGTGGTCGTGCAGCCGGGGCCGTAGAAGATGGTCCAGCCGGACGGCGCGGCACACGGGGTCGAGTACTGGCAGCAGCGCTCCTTGTCGGGGCTCTGCGCCCAGACGATGACCTGGCTGCAGGAGCCGCTGTACTGCTGAGGCGGCGGGCAGTGATGATTGGAGCTCGCGGTTCCTACCTGAGTGGCCGCGACGAGAGCGAACGCGGCCGAAGACAAAACAAACCTCTTCAACGACATAGATTCTCCTGAAGGACTCTCGTCCTTGGTCTCTGGTTTCGTTGTCCCGGGGCCCCTTCGCGAAATCAATGTAGCTAAATTTCTATGGAAGTCAACTCTTGGGCGGCTCCACCGGGAGCTCGATTCCGGCCGCGAGCCAGTCGAGGGACAGCCAAGGAGGGGAGGCGGCGAAGTCGTAGGTCTCCAGGATGAGGACCGGCGTGCCGGGGGTGAGCACGTGGCGGCGGCTCTCGTCGAGCGTCCACCCCTGGCCCCAGCTGTAGAGCCAGACGGCGTCGCGCTCGAGGAGCCGGATGCAGGCGTGGCTCGCGGGGCGGCCGGGCAGCTCGAGCTGGTGGAAGGCCAAGCCGCGCCGGGTGTTGAAGTTGTAGTACCACGGCATGTACCAGTCCGGGTTATCGGTGCTGCGCCGCCCCTTGCTCCGCCAGTTCAGGTGGAAGAGCCCGGCGGGCGTCGGGTTCTTCTCCCGCCCCGAGCTGACCGGCCCCCAGCGCACCAGGAGCCCGGCTTCGTAGGCGCCGAAGACCTGCGACGGCTGGTGGACGACGAGTGCCTTGGGGTGCTGCGCCGCCCAGTCCCAGCTCAGCGGCAGCGGGCTGTAGAGCAGCTCGTCCGGCAGCCACTCCTCGGGGACGACGAGCGTCTTGGCCCGCGCCAGATGGGGGACGTCGCGGCGGTTGAGCTTCTCGAGGAGCGCCAGTTGCTCCGGGTTGAACAGAGCCCGCAGCTCCTTCTCCCCTCCGGTGAGGGGCATGGACCTGTAGGTCCGCTCCCGGGTGGGGGTCCCGGCCGGCGCGACCGCGGCAGGGACTTCTCCCGGCACCTCGACGATGACCGGCGGGATGGGCGGAGTGGGGACCTCCGGCGGAGTCTGTGTTGTCTGTCCCGCGGTTTTCGAGGGGGCGATACCCGCGAGACAGAGCAGCGCGGCGGCGGTCCACGTCCTTCCACAACCCATGTCGTTCCTCTCTGACGCCGCGAGACGCGGAGCCTGTCGCGCCGAGTGCAGGCAAGGAACGTTCCAGTTCGGCAGCCGCCCGGAGGGGGCCCCCTCCGGGCGGCGCAGGGGTCGGTCGACCGGCGCTCAGGTGCGGCAGGTGCAGGGGGAGCGCCGGGGCTCGTTCGGGCAGACCTGGTTCACCGCGTGGCAGAAGCCCGGCTGGCCGCTCGCCGTGGTGCACTGGGAGAGAGTCGGCTTCCCGGCGCAGCGGGTGTCACTGCACAGGTCGCCGCAGTCGGGGTAGATCACTTTGAACACCGGCTTGTTCTCGTCCGGCTTGGCGACCAGCGAAGAGGGCTCGAGCTGGCAGGGCGCCTGCTCCGAGAGCTCCGCCAGGAAGAGGGCGTTCGAGGTGGAAGCCGGGGCGGCCTGCGACGGCAGCGCCATGCCGAGCGCCAGCACCAGACAGAGACCGAGCAGGGACCAACGAGAAATACGAGACATGCAAGCTCCTTTCGACATACCCGGACGACATCGTCCGCGTAAAACCAGCCGGGGTATCCCTCCCAACCCAGCCCACGAAAGAGATACGCCATGACAAAGCTATTCTTACTTGCGAATGTCCATCTGCCAACGGCGGGAAGGATCTCCGGATCTATACTTCCCGTCGCCAAGGAGGAGAGAGCGTGGCTACTGTGACCGGTCCTTCAGCCCAGACCCTGCCGGACGACCTGGCGGCCCTGCGCCGGCAGGTCGAGGACAACCGCCGGACCGCCGAGGATCTCGTCCGCGGCCTGAGCGAGGCGCAGCTCCAGTGGCGGCCGGACGAGCGCTCCTGGAGCATCGCCCAGTGCCTCGATCACCTGGCGATCGGCGACCGCGCCTACCTCGAGGCCATGAGCCCGGCGGTGGCCGAGGCGCGGCGCCGGAATTCAAGGCGCCGCGGCCCGATCCAGCCGGGCTGGTTCGCGCGCTGGTTCATCCAATCCATGGAGCCGCCGCCGCGCCGCAAGCTGCCGGCGCCGCGCAAGATCGTCCCGTCCCTCGGCAAGAGCGGCGACGAGGTGAAGCGCGACTACTTCGCCGCCCAGGCCGGGGTCCTGGCCCTCCTGGACCAGGCGGCGGCGGTCGACCTCAACCGCACGCGCTTCGTCAATCCCTTCCTGCCGCTGCTCCGCTTCACCGTCGGCACCGGCTTCCTGGTCAGCGTCGCCCACGGGCGCCGGCACCTCTGGCAGGCCGAGCGGATCCGGCAGCGCCCGGGGTTCCCCCCATGACAGGGGAGGAGGCGAGTGAAATGACGGACGAGCCCCAGCGGCGGCGATGGGCGCGGGTGGTGCTGCGGGTGGCCGTGGCGCTCCTCCTGATCATCCACGGCGTGGCGCGCGCCTCGCTGGGCATCGTGGACGACTTCGGAGGCTTCCTGGCGAGCCTCGGCCTCCCCTTCGGAACGGCCGTGGCCTGGCTCCTCACCGTGGTGGAGATCGCCGGCGGCCTCGCCCTGGCGGCGGGATTCCTGGTGCTGCCGCTCTGCGTCTGGTTCGCCGTCGAGCTCGCCACCGGGATCGCCCTCGTCCACGCCCCGAACGGCTGGTTCGTGGTCGGCGCCGGCCGCAACGGCGTGGAGTTCTCCGTCCTGCTGATCGTCTGCCTGGTGGTGATCACCCTGGAGCACCCGGGCAGGAGACGGACCTCCCCCTAAATCGGTCCCCTACGCCTTCGCCTCGTACCAGCTCCGCCCCCATCCGACGTCCACCACCAGCGGCACCTTGAGGTGGGCCACGCCTTCCATCTCCTGGCGGACCGGACCGGCGATGGCTTCGGCCTGGGACTCGGGGACCTCGAAGACGAGCTCGTCGTGGACGGTCAGGAGCAGCCGCGCCTCGGGGTGCTCCTGGCGGAGACGGCAGTCGATGGCGATCATGGCCTTTTTCAGGAGATCGGCCGCCGTCCCCTGGATGCGGGCGTTGATCGCCATGCGGCGGGCGTTCTCCCGCAGGCTCCGGTTCTTGCTCTGGATCTCCGGCAGCCAGCGCACCCGGCCGTAGAGGGTCGTCACCTTGCCCTCCTTCTCGGCGCTCGCCTGCGTCTCCTCCATGTAGGTACGCACGCCGGCGAAGCGGTCGAGGTAGGCGCGGATGAAGTGGTCCGCCTCCTTGGTGGAGATGCCCAGCGCCTGGCTGAGGCCGAAGGGGCTCATCCCATAGAGGATGCCGAAGTTGATCGTCTTCGCAGCCCGCCTCTGGTCCCCCGTCACCAGCTCCGGGGCGATGCCGAAGACCGTCGCCGCGGTCGAGCGGTGGATGTCCTCCCCTGCCAGGAAGGCGCGGATCAGCTCTTTCTCCTCGGCGATGTGGGCCAGGATCCGCAGCTCGATCTGGCTGTAGTCCGCCACCAGCAGGACGTTGCCGGGGCTCGCGATGAAGGCCTTGCGGATACGCTGCCCCAGCTCGGTGCGGATCGGGATGTTCTGCAGGTTCGGGTTGGTCGACGACAGCCGCCCCGTGGCCGCCACCGCCTGGTTGAAGCGGGTGTGGAGACGGCCGTCCGGGCCGACCAGCGTCGGCAGGGCGTCGATGTAGGTGGACTTGAGCTTGATCAGCTCCCGGTAGCGCAGCAGGTACTGGGCGATGGGGTAGCCCCGGCCCGCCAGCTCTTCCAGCGTCTCCGCGCCGGTCGAGTAGCTCTTGGTCTTCTGGGTGCGCTTGAGCACGGGAAGCTTCATCTTCTCGAAGAGGATCGTCCCGAGCTGCGCCGGCGAGTTGAGGTTGAAGCGCTCCCCCGCCTGCTGGCAGATCTCCTCCTCCAGCGTCTCCAGTTCCTGGCCAAGCTCCGCCGACATGTCGCGCAGGAAGCCGGTGTCCAGCAGGATGCCCGCCTCTTCGAGGCCGAGGAGCACCGGCACCAGCGGCGCCTCGATCTCACGGTAGACGGTGTCGAGCCCGGCGTCCTCCAGGTCCCGTCGCACCGTGCCGGCCATGCGGCGGGCGAAGGCCACCCGCTCGGCGGCGTACTCGGCGAGCCGCGAGTCCCCCTGAGGCGGCTCCTGGCCCTTGTCCCAACCCGACTCCTTGGCGCTGATCGCCTTGCGCGAGAGCCGCTCCAGCGCCATCTCGTCCAGGCTGTGGCCGTGGAGCGAGGGCTTGATGAGGTACGAGGCCAG
>DASPJI010000582.1:0-4643 GCA_035628695.1 Thermoanaerobaculia bacterium
GGCCGACGGCACGGTCTCGGTGGTCGACGTGGCGCGGCTCGCCAAGGTGCGGGACGTGGCGGTCGGCTCCCGGCCCACCTCCATCGCCTGGTCCATCGCGGCGCGGGCCGCCTACTCGGTGCAGACCGGCAGCGGCACCATCGCCGCGGTCCGCGCCGACGCGGCGGAGCCGGCGGCCCGCATCCAGGCGGACCCCGGCCTCGGCCGCGTCCGCTTCGCCCCCGGCGGCCGGCTCGGCTTCGTGGTCCACACGGAGAAGAAGCTGGTGCACATCGTCGACGCCGCCAGCAACCGCATCGTGCAGACGGCCGACGTGGAGGCCGAGCCCGACCTGGTGACGTTCAGCGACGAGCTGGCCTATGTCCGCCACCGCGGCAGCGAGACCGTGCTGATGATCCCGCTCGACGTGGTGGGCCAGGAGGGGCGGCCGGTGCCCATCGTCGACTTCCCCGGCGGCCAGAACCCGCCCGGCAAGACCCCCATGCCCTCGGTCGCCGACGGCATCGTGCAGGCGCCGGGCGCCGCGGCGGTGCTGGTCGCCAACCCAATGGACAAGGTCATCTACTTCTACAAGGAGGGGATGGCCGCGCCCATGGGGCACTTCCGGAACTACGGCCGCATCCCCCGCGCCGTGATGGTCCTGGACCGGAGCCTGCGCGAGACCGCGCCGGGCTCCTACGAGACCACAGTCCAGCTCGGCGAGGCCGGCGACTACGAGGTCGCCCTGCTGCTCGATACCCCACGCCTCACCCACTGCTTCCCGGTCACCATCGCCGCGGACCCGGCCCTGGCCGCGCGGCGCGAGAAGTCGGCGCTCGGGGTGGAGATCCTGGACCAGCCGTCCACGGTGACCGCCGGCGAGGAGCTGGCGGTCCGCTTCCGGCTCACCGACTCCGCCAAGGGTAGTGCCCGGACCGGCCTGCGGGACGTGCGCGTGCTCACCTTCCTCTCCCCCGGCATCTGGCAGCAGCGCCACTGGGCGAGCGACCAGGGCGAGGGGATCTACGAGATCCGTTTTCAACCGCCCGAGCCCGGCCTCTACTTCGTCTTCCTCGAAGTGGCCTCGGCCGGGATGACGTTCCAGAAGTCACCGTTCCTGGTGCTCCAGGCGACGGCAGGAGGAGAACCGAAGTCATGATCCAGACCACCCCGCCCGCCGTCCGGGCGGCCCTGCTCGCACTCTCCCTCACGACCGTCCCGGTTTTCGGCCACGAGCATGGCGCGCACCAGCATCACGCCGCGCCGGAGACCGCGAAACCGGCGCCGGCGCTCCCGGCCCCCGAACGGATCGAGGGCCTCGAGATCCCCGACGTGACGCTCCTCGACCAGGAGGGGCGGCCGGTCCGCTTCTACAGCGATCTGATCAAAGGGCGGGTGGTGGCGGTCAACTTCGTGTTCACCTCCTGCACGGCCATCTGCCCGCCCATGGGAGGCATCTTCGGGCAGGTCCGGCAGCAGCTCGGCAGCCGCGCCGGCCAGGACGTCCACCTGATCTCGGTGTCGGTCGACCCGGGCACCGACACACCCGCCAGGATGAAGGAGTGGGGCGCGCGCTTCGGCGCCGGCCCCGGCTGGACGCTGGTGACCGGCCCCCGGGCCGAGATCGTCCAGGTGCTCAAGGCCTTCGGCGCCTATACCGCCGACATCAACGCCCACACGCCGCAGCTCGTCCTCGGCGACGACAGCCGGGGAGAGTGGACCCGCGCCTACGGGCTCGCCCCGCCGGCCAAGGTGATGGAGCTGATCGACAAGGTGGCTCCCCGGCCGGAGGCCCGGGCCGAGGCGCCCGCCGAGCCGGCAGCCGAGCGTCCGGCGGCCCACCACTACTTCGGCGACATCAAGCTGGTGGATCAGGACGGCCGCGAGCGGCGGCTCTACAGCGACCTCATGGCCGGCAAGACCGTGGTGATCGATGTGATGTTCACCACCTGCAACGGCGTCTGCCCGGTCCTCTCCCGCAACCTGCAGCGCGTCCAGGAGGCCCTGGGCGACCGGGTGGGCAAGGACGTCCACCTGATCTCCATCTCGGTGGACCCGGAGACCGATACGCCGGCCAGGCTCAAGGAGTACGCGGCCCGCTACAAGGCCGGTCCCGGCTGGTACTTCCTGACCGGCCCCAAGCCGGACGTGGACGCCGCCCTGCGCAAGCTCGGGCAGTGGGTGCCGAATCCCGAGGCGCACCAGAACCTCATCCTGATCGGCAACGACCGCACCGGCCTGTGGAAGAAGGCGCTCGGGGTCGCCGAAGCCACCGAGATCATCACGGTGGTGGAGAGCGTCGTCAACGATCGCGGCTGAGCCATGAGCAGGATCGCCGTGACCTGTCTCGCCACCGTCGCCACGGTGGCCCTGGCCGCCGCCATGCCCGCCCGGGGCGGCACCCCGGCCGCCTCCCTCACCGCCGCGGAGGAGCGGGGCCGCACAATCTATCGCTCGGGGGTGAGCCCCCGCGGCACGCCCATCGTGGCCGTGACCGCCGAGGGCGCGGTGGAGCTCCCCGCCGCCTCGATGCCCTGCTCCGGCTGCCACGGCCGCGACGGCCGGGGCAGCCGCGAGGGGGGCGTCGCCCCGTCGGACCTCACCTGGGGATCGCTGACCAAGCCCTACGGCGGCAACCACCCCGGCGGCCGCACCCATCCCCCCTATACGGCGCGGCTGCTCAAGCGGGCGATCTCGCTGGGGCTCGACCCGGCGGGCAACCCGCTGCACGTGGTGATGCCGCGCTATCGCATGTCCCAGGAGGACATGGAGGACCTGACCGCCTACATCCAGCGCCTGGGGCACGAGCCCGTGCCCGGGCTGTCCGGCGACAAGATCCGCGTCGGCACGCTGCTGCCGCCGGGCCCGGCCGCGGAGCCGGTGCGCCGGCTCCTGGACGCCTACTTCACCGAGGTCAACGCCCGCGGTGGCGTCTTCGGCCGGCGGCTCGAGCTGCTCCCCATGACCGCCTCGGGGGCTGCCGGAGCCGTCGGAGACCGACGGGTCCGGATCGAGGAGGCCCTGGACCGCGAGCCGGTCTTCGCGCTGGCCGGCGCCTTCCTGGGAGGAGCCGACAAGGAGCTGGCCGCGCTCTTCCAGGAGCGGGAGCTGCCGGTGGTGGGAGCCATCGGCTCCGGGCCGGTGCCGGGAGAGGCGAGCCCTCCCGTCCTCTTCCATCTCCTCTCGGGGCTCGAGGGGCAGAGCCGGGCCCTGGTCCAGTTCGCGGCGCAGGATGCGGGAGAGGGTAAGGGGGCCCGGCCCAAGCTGGCCTCGCTGGCCGCCGAGGAGCCTGCGCTCACGGCGCTGGTGGACGCCGTAGAGCGGGAGGCGAAGAGCCGCAGCTGGGTGCTGGCCGGGAGCTCCCGCTACCGTCCGGGTGCCCTGGACGCGGCGGCCACGGCCCGCGCCCTGCGGGACTCCGGGGCCGATCTCCTGTTCTTCGCCGGCCCGGGCGCGGATCAGGGGGCCCTGCTCGCCGCCGCCGATGCCCTCGGCTGGCGGCCGCGGGTGCTCTCGCCCGGCGCCTTGGGAGGCTCCGGCCTCTTCGCCGCCCCGCCCGCCTTCCATCGCCGTCTCTTCCTCTCCTTCCCCACCCTCCCTCAGGACCAGAGCCCCGCGGCCCTGGCGGACTACCAACGGCTGGCCGCCGGCGCCGGCCTCCCCCGCGGCGCCCTGCCGGCCCAGCTCTCGGCCCTGGCCGCGGCCCGGCTGCTGGTGGCGATGCTGGAGCGCGCCGGGCGTGACCTCACCCGGGAGGCACTGATCACACAGCTCGAGAAACTCGATCATTTCGAGACCGGGCTCCTCCCTCCTCTCACCTATGGCCCCGGCCGCCGGATCGGCGCGCGGGGCGCCTATGTCGTCGCAGTGGATCTGGAAAAGAAGACCTTCACTCCGGCCAGCGGCTGGATCGGGGTGGATTGATCCGTCTCGTCTGTTCGATCTGGGGCCGCAATCACGCGTCCACCTTTAGAGGAGACTTCATGTCCAGCGTGCATCGTAGACGTTTCCGACTCCGCCAACTCCCGAGGCTCGCCGCCCTGCTGCTCCTGCTCGCGGCTCCAGGAGCAGCCACGGCCCAGAGCTGCACCCGCACCCTGATGGCCGACGTCGTCGCCATCGACCAGGTCTGGTTCTGGAACCGCCTGGGTGCCGTCCAGCCCCAGGGCATGATGTACGCCCTGCGGCGGGACGTGGTGCCGATCAGCGGCAACTCCCTCACCGCCGGCAACGCCCGGCTGCGGCCGGACAAGCGGCCGCGGCCGATGGTGCTGCGGATGAACGTGGGCGACTGCCTGCGGATCCAGTTCCAGAACCTGCTCGACCCGACGCGGCGGGACCAGGACCAGCCGAACACCCGGCACGCGTCCATCCACGTCATCGGCCTCCAGCTCTTCGGCCACATCAATGAAGACGGCTCGTACGTCGGCCAGAACGCCAGCAGCCTGGTGAGCCCCGGCCAGAGCGCCATCTACACCTACTACGCCGAGCGCGAGGGCGAGCACGTCCTCTACAGCGCCGGCACGACCACCGGCGGACAGGGGAACGGCGGGCAGATCGCCGCCGGCCTGTTCGGCGCCGTCGTGGTGGAGCCGGCGGGCGCCCGCTGGTACCGCAGCCAGGTGAGCCGGGCCGACATGGACCTGGTCACCTCCAGCACCAAC
>DASPJI010000583.1:0-6970 GCA_035628695.1 Thermoanaerobaculia bacterium
TGTGGTGCCGGAGAGCGTCGGCCTTTCGGACCTGCGCCGGCTGTTCGATATCTTCCGGGCGAACCGCCTGGCTCTCTCCTCCTATCCGTCGCTGCCTTACTCCGGATCTCTGGAGCTGATCCGTGCCACGGCGTCGATGCAGGAGGCAGGGGTGAACCTTTATCAGCGCTGGAGCGATCTGGCCGCCGGTGGAGTCAACGCTCACGACCTCCAGGGCGATCACTACTCGATCGTTCTGGGGGAGGGGGCGGCGCAATTGGCCGAACTCCTGGCCCTCTGGCTCTCCAGGTCGGTGAAGTAGAGTACTTATGGCTGAATCTCTCGACCGTTTGGCAGGCCTGTCGCCGGAGAGGCGCGCGCTGTTGGAGGCCCTCTTGCGACAGCAGAGGGAGGCCTCCTCTCCTCGTCCACGCCCGGGAACGATTCCCGTCCAACCGCGGCCGGCCCGCTCCTTCCCTCTCTCCTTCGCGCAGGAGCGGCTCTGGTTCCTGGCCCAGTTGGGTCCGGCCAGCTCCGACTACAACATCCCTCTGGCCCTCGACTTCCGGGGACCGCTGGATCCGGCGGACCTGCAGGCCAGCCTGGCGGAGGTGGTGCGCCGGCACGAGATGCTGCGTAGCCGGTTCGCCCTCGAGGAGGGACGGCCGGTGCAGATCGTCGAGCCCCCCGGTGATTTCCCTCTGCCTCTGGTGGATCTCGCCGGGCTCGGGACGGAGATCCGGGGCGAGGAGGCACGTCGTCTCGCCGCCATCGAGGCCCGCCGGCCCTTCGATCTGGCGGCGGGGCATCTACTGCGGGCGATGCTGCTGCGGTTGGCCGCCACCGAGCACCGGCTGGTGGCCAACATGCATCACATCGTCAGCGACGGCTGGTCGTGCAGCGTCATGTCCCGGGAGATGGGGCAGATCTACCGCGCGCGGCTCTCCGGCTCGACAAAGGCTCTTCCTCCTCTGGCCATCCAGTACGCGGACTTCGCGGTCTGGCAGCGCCAGATCCTCTCGGGAGCGGCTCTGGAGCAGGAGGTGGAGCACTGGCGACAGAGGCTGGCCGGCCTGCCGCCGGTGCTGGAGCTGCCATCCGACCGCCCCCGGCCGCCGGTGCGCAGCCCACGCGGCGCGAGTCTCGGTTTCGAGCTAACCGAAAGGGCCTCCGACGGTTTGCGTGAGCTGGCCCGCGGCGATGGCGGTACGCTCTTCATCACTCTCCTGTCGGGATTCTTCGCCCTCCTCCGGCGCTACACGGACCGGGACGACCTTTGCGTGGGCTCGCCCACGGCGGGCCGGCGCCTCATGGAGACCGAGGAGCTGATCGGTTTCTTCGTCAACACCCTGGTGCTGCGGGCCGATCTGTCGGGAGACCTCTCGTTTCGCGAGATCCTGGTGCGGGTACGAGAGGTGGTCTTCGACGCCCATGCCCATCAGGACCTGCCATTCGAGCGCCTGGTGGCGGAGCTGGCGCCGGAACGGAGCCTGGGCCACACTCCCCTGTTCCAGGTGAGCTTCACCTTCCAGAACGTCCCTCCCGCGGCTCTGGATCTGGCGGGTCTGCGGGTCGCCGCCGTCGAGGTCGAGACGGGGACGGCCAAGTTCGACCTGGGGCTGACGCTCGGGGACGGGGCGGGCGCGCTCCGGGGCTCCCTGGATTACAGCCTCGACCTGTTCGACGCCCCCACGATCCAACGTATGTCAGGGCACCTGCGGACCCTCCTCGAAGGGGTGGCGGCCGACCCTGCCCGGCGCCTGTCGGAGCTGCCGCTGCTGGGGCCGATCGAAACCCAGCAATTGGTGCTGGAGTGGAACGACACCGGCGCCTGGTACGGGGTGGAGGCGGGACAGTCTCTTCAAGAGCTGATCAGCGCCCAGGCCCTGCGGACGCCGGACGCGGTAGCCGCGGTTTCCGGTGACGAGCATCTGATCTACCGCGAGCTGGCACTGCGCTCCGGCTCGCTGGCAAGCCAGCTGGCGGCCGTGGGAGTCGGGCCCGACGCGGTGGTCGGCATCTGCGCCGAGCGGTCGCTGGAGATGATCGTGGGGCTGCTCGGGATCCTGACGGCGGGAGGAGCCTATCTGCCGCTCGACCCTTCCTATCCCCAGGAGCGCCTCTCGTTCGTACTGGAGAGCGCGGGCGCGGCGGCGGTGCTCGTCCAGGATCACCTGGCGGACCGGCTGCCGCCATCCTCTCTCCCTCGTCTCCCTCTCGCCACGCCGCTCCCTGTTCTCCCTGTTCTCCCTGTTCCCCTTGCGCCGACGGTGCACACCGAGCCCGAGAACCTGGCCTATGTCATCTACACCTCGGGCTCGACCGGCGCACCCAAGGGAGCCATGGTGGCGCACCGGGCGATCGTCAATCGCCTGCTCTGGATGCAGGAGGCTTATGGCCTGAGCCCGGCCGACCGGGTTTTGCAGAAGACGCCCTTCGGTTTTGACGTATCGGTGTGGGAGCTCTTCTGGCCTCTACTCGTGGGGGCGCCTCTGGTCTTCGCCCGGCCCGAGGGGCACAAGGATCCGTTCTATCTGGCCGATCTGATCGAGGAGCAGCGGGTGACGGTGCTGCACTTCGTCCCCTCCATGCTGAGGGCCTTCCTGGAAGCGGACCAGAGAGCGTCCTGTGTCTCGGTGCGGGCGGTGATGGCTAGCGGCGAGGCGCTGCCGTTCGATCTGACGGAACGCTTCCACGAGCGGATGTGCGGGGAGCTGCACAACCTCTACGGTCCGACCGAGGCGGCGGTGGACGTCAGCTCTTGGGCCTGTGTGCCGGACGACAGTCGCCGGATCGTCCCCATCGGCCGCCCGATCGACAACCTGCGTCTGCACGTGGTCGACCGGAGCTGGCAGCCCGTGCCGTGCGGGGTTCCCGGCGAGCTGATGATCGGCGGTGTGGGTCTGGGCCGGGGCTATCTCGGGAGGCCGGACCTGACGGCGGAGCGGTTCGTCCCGGACCCGTTCACTGCTGAAGAGGGGGAAGCCGGAGGGCGCCTGTACCGGACGGGTGATCTGGCCCGGCACCTGCCGATGGGAGAGATCGAGTTCCTGGGACGTCTCGACTTCCAGGTCAAGATCCGCGGCTTCCGCATCGAGCTCGGAGAGATCGAGGCGGCGCTGCTGGCCCATCCGGGGGTGCGGGAGGCGGCGGTGTTGCTGCGGCAGGATCGGCTCGGGGAGCCGGCTCTGGTGGCCTGCGTGGTCCCGGACGGCGGGCCCATCCCGGCCGAGGAGCTGCGCGGTTTCCTGCGCGAACGGCTGCCCGAAGCCATGGTGCCCTCGGCGTTCGTGCCGCTGGAGGCGCTGCCGCTCAGCTCCAACGGCAAGCTGGACCGTAAGGCGCTGTTGCAGCTGGCTCCGGCCGCGCCGGCGGGGGAGGAGCGTTCCGGGCTGGCCGGCCATGCCGCGCCGGGCACGCCGGCGGAGGAGATCCTGGCCGGGATCTGGGAGGAGGTGCTGCGGCGCGGTCAGGTGGGAGTGCGCGACAGCTTCTTCGATCTGGGAGGGCACTCCCTGCTGGCCACCCAGGTGGTCTCCCGGGTCCGCGAGGCGTTTGGGGTGGAGATGCCCGTGCGCGAGCTGTTCGAGGCCCCCACCGTCGCGGGGTTCGCCGCCAGGATCGAGCGCCGGCGCGAGCCCGGCGAGAGCGCCCTGCCCGAGGCTCCGCCTGTCGTGCCGGTGGGACGGAATCGCGACCTGCCGCTCTCCTTTGCGCAGCAGCGCCTCTGGTTCCTGGAGAAGCTCGAGCCGGGGAGCGCGGCCTACAACGTCCCGCTTTCGGTGCGGCTGGCGGGGCGGCTCGAGGCCGATGTGCTCGCCCGCGGCCTCGCCGAGGTGGCGCGCCGTCATGAGGCGTTGCGCACCACGTTCCCCGAGCGGGATGGACGTCCTGTGCAGGCGATCGCCCCGGTGCTGGCGGTCCCCCTGATGCTCGTGGACCTTTCGGGACTGCCGGAGAGGGAGCGCGAAGCCGAGGCTCTGCGCCGTGTTACGGCCGAGGCGCGGCGGCCGTTCGAGCTCGCATCCGGGCCGCTGATCCGCGGGACGCTGCTGCGGCTGGCCGCGGAGGACCACGCGCTGCTGGTGTCCATGCACCACATCGTCACCGACGGCTGGTCCATGGGCATCTTCCTGCGCGAGCTGATCACTCTCTATACCGCTCTCTCTCGGGGCCGGTCCGGCGAACTGCCCGAGCTGCCGGTGCAGTACGCGGACTTCGTGGTTTGGCAGCGCTCCTGGCTCGCAGGCGAGGTCCTGGAGGCGCAGCTCGCGTATTGGCGGCAGCGCCTGACCGGCGCCCCGGCCCTCCTCGAGCTGCCCACCGACCGCCCACGGCCGCTGGTGGAGACCCATCACGGAGCCGCGCTGCCTCTGGCGCTCGGTCCGTCCCTGTCGCGCGCGCTGGTGGCGTTGGCCCGGCGGGAAGGGGCGACGCCGTTCATGGTCCTGCTGGCGGGATTCGCGGCGCTGCTGGGCCGCTACTCCGGCCAGGACGACGTGGTCGTGGGCTCCCCCATCGCGGGCCGGAACCGGCGCGAGATCGAGGGGCTGATCGGGTTCTTCGTCAACACGCTGGCTCTGCGCGTGGAGCTGTCACAGGGGCTGGGCTTCCTGGATCTCCTGCGGCAGGTGCGGCAGACGGCGCTGGAGGCCTACGCTCACCAGGACATACCGTTCGAGCGGCTGGTGGAGGAGCTGGTGACCGATCGCGGGCTGGGGCACTCGCCGCTCTTCCAGGCGACTTTGACCGTGCAGAACACACCTCCGGTCGCCGTGGAGGGGGCCGGGCCGGAGTTGGAGATGCGCCTGCTGGGCGTGGAGTCGGCGTCGGCCAAGTTCGAGCTGAGCCTGGATTTCGCCCTCGCCGGAGAGGAGCTGGCGGGAGGTCTGGAGTACAACACCGACCTGTTCGATGCCTCTACGGCGCGGCGGCTGGCGAGCCACTTCGCCAGGCTCCTGGAGGGCGCTCTGGCGGCGCCGGAGAGCCTCTTGCCGGAGATCCTCCTGCTGGCGCCGGCGGAGCGGCAGCAGCTCCTCCGCGAGTGGAACGACACGGAGGCGGCCTACCCGGCGGAGGAGCTGTGCCTGCACGAGCTGGTCTGGCGGCAGGCAGAACGGGCGCCGGACGCGGTGGCCGTCACCCTGGCGGAGGAGCACCTCTCCTACGCCGAGCTGCGCCGGCGATCGGGCTGGCTCGCCCATCGCCTGCGGCGCCTGGGTGTCGGCCCCGAGGTGCCGGTGGCCATCGCCGTCGAGCGCTCGCCGGAGATGGTGGTTGGCCTGCTGGGCATCCTCCAGGCGGGTGGCGCCTATGTGCCTCTCGATCCGGACTATCCGGCCGAGCGCCTGTCCTACATGGTCGAGGATTCGGCGGCCCCGCTGCTCCTCACCCAGCGGCATCTCGTGGAACGGCTGCCGGAGAGCGGCGCCCGCGTGGTGTTGCTGGACGAGGCGGCGCGGCCGGAGCCGGGTCTGCCGCCGGAAGCTCCCAGCGGTGTCCTCGCCGATAACCTGCTGTACGTGATCTACACCTCGGGCTCGACGGGGCGGCCCAAGGGGGTCATGGTGCGGCACCGCGGGGTGGTGAACCGCCTCCTGTGGGCCGTCCAGGACTATCCCATCACGTCTGCGGACCGGGTCCTGCAGAAGGCTTCGTTCAGCTTTGACTTCTCGGTGGAGGAGTGCTTCAGCCCGTTGTTGGCGGGAGCCCGCCTGGTCCTGGCCCGTCCTGGCGGCCAACGCGACAGCGCCTACCTCCTCGAGGCCGTGGTGGAGGAGGAGATCACCCTCCTGCACTTCGTGCCCGCGGTGCTTCAGGCCTTCCTGGCCGAGGAGGGGCTGGAGGCCTGCCACAGCCTGCGTTTCGTCTTCTCGGGGGCCGACACCCTGACGCCGGAGCTGCGGGAGCGCTTCGAAGCCCGGATACCGCCGGGGGTCCTGCTGCGCAACCAGTACGGCCCGACGGAGATCTCCATCGACGTGACGGAGTGGGTCTGCCGTCCCGGCGAGGGACGGTTCGTGGCTCCCATCGGCCGTCCCATCGGCAACGGTCTGGCGTATGTGGTGGACTCCCGTCTGGAGCCGGTGCCCATGGGCATCGCGGGCGAGCTCCTGCTCGGCGGCGCGGGCCTCGCCCGGGGCTACCAGGGGCGTCCTGATTTGACGGCGGATCGCTTCGTGCCGTCGCCCTGGGGGAGGGAGGCGGGCGCGCGGCTCTACCGCACGGGGGATCGGGTCCGTCTGTTGCCGGACGGCAACCTGGAGTTCCTGGGGCGCGTCGACCACCAGATCAAGATCCGCGGCTATCGCATCGAGCCGGGGGAGATCGAAGCCGTGTTGGCGACGCATCCGGCGGTCCACGAGGCCGTCGTGGTGGCGCGGGAGGATCGGAAGCGCGGCCGCTCTTTGCTGGCTTGCGTGGTGCCGGCGGCGGGTGCCGTGGTGGTGCCGGAGGAGCTGCGCTCGTTCATGCGTGAGCAGCTCCCCGACTACATGGTGCCATCGGCGTTCGCGGTCCTCGAGGTGCTGCCGTTGGGTCCCAGCGGCAAGGTGGACCGCAAGGCTCTGGCACAGCTCGCCACGATCGCGGAGGAGCATGCGGAGGATCGCCTCCCGGGTGGCGGTCAGGCCGCGCCACGCACGCCTTCGGAAGAGATCCTGGCGGCCATTTTCGCGGAGGTCCTGCGGCGCGAGCGGGTGGGGGTCCACGACGGCTTCTTCGACTTTGGGGGGCACTCGCTGCTGGCGACTCAGGTGGTGTCGCGGGCGCGCCAGGCCTTCGGAGTGGAGCTGCCGATTCGTGATCTGTTCGAGGCGCCGACGGTGGCCGGACTCGCGGAGCGGATCGAGCGGCTACGGCGGGCAGGTGCCGGAGTGGAAGCTCCGCCCATCCTGCCGGTGCCCCGGCAAGGCGGCCTGCCGCTGTCCTTTGCCCAGCAGCGGCTCTGGTTCCTCCACCGGCTGGCGCCGGACAGCGCGGTCTACAACGT
>DASPJI010000584.1:0-3325 GCA_035628695.1 Thermoanaerobaculia bacterium
TCCGGGGGTATGGCCGCCGTACCCACCGAAACGTTCGTCGTACCCCGGCAATCGTTCGCCCTACCCGGGGTACGGTCTTCGTCTCCAGGGGGATGACGTCCATACCCAGGGGATGGAGGGTCTACCCGCGGGGATGACCTCCGTACCCGGGGTACGGAAGCCGTACGCGTGGGGACGCCCTCCCTACCCCGGGTAGGGTCGTCGCGCCCTCGGGGATGGACTTCGTTTCTGCGGGGATGGTGGCCGGCGCGGCGCGCGCCTCCTGAAAGAAAACCCCCTCCTCGGACCTCCCCCGCTCCCTCCCCCAGGAGAGAGCGGAGCTCGTGATGGAGTGCGCACGTGTAGAATAGGCTTGAACGTTGAGCTGGAAGGAGACCCCATGAAGAGAATCCGCCGCTTCGCCATCGCCTTCGCCGTCGTCGCCGCCACCGGAGTGGCCGGCTTCACCAGCACCGCCCCGGCCGGCGCCTGCTGCCGTCCGTGCGCGGGCTATTGCGGCACCCCGGGCGTGCCGCTCTCGGCTGCGTGCTGCAGCGGGGTCTCGACACCCGGCAACGCCTGCGGCTTCACCAACTGCTGCAGCTATCTGGGGATCTGCGCAGAGAAGTAGGGACGGCTTCAGGTAAGACCCAGATCGCGGTACAGCCGCAGCCAGGTCTCGGCGACTCTCCGGGCGTTGCTCTCCGGCGGGGTCGGGAGCGGTGGGATCGCGGCCCGGTTCTCCAGGAAGTCGCGCAGCAGGGCGGCGACTCCTTCGGCTCCGGACTCCGGCGGCGCCAGCAGGCCCCCTCCTTCGGCGCGGAGGCGGTCGCCCGGGGCCCCCAGGTCGAAGGCGAGCACCGGAACTCCGGCGGCCTGGCACTCGGTGAGGACGAGGCTGTAGGTCTCGGGGACGATGGAGAGGAGGAGCGCGAGGTCCACCCGGCCGCGGCGGAGCAGCGAGGGCAAGGAGCCGCTTCGGTAGTAGCCCCGGACGTTCATCCGCGGCAGCCGGCGGAGGCGCTCCAGGATCGTGGCGTCCCCTCCGCCGTAGGCGCTCCAGCGGAGGTCCGGCCGGTCCGCCAGACGCCGGACCAGCTCCTCGATGACCAGGGCGCCCTTGTGGACCTGGACGCCTCCCACCAGCGCCACGTGCCGGACGGGGACGGCGGGGGCGGGACGCGGGGGGACCGGCTCCCAGGCGGCGGCCGGCTCGATGACGTGCTGGCGGCCGGGGTCCAGGGCGGGGAAGAGGCCGCGGTAGGTCCGCCGGAGGAACTCCGAGGGGAAGACCAGCGAGTCGGCCTCAGCGAGCAGCTCCGCCGCCAGCTCCCGCCGCTCCGCCTGCCAGTCGCCGTCCACCGGCCAGTCCTGGCGCAGACAGAAGCCGCAGCGGTCCATGTCCCGCGAGTAATGACAGAAGCGGAGGACGGGATGCTCCAGGAGATGGGGCCGCGGGCAGAAGGGGCTGAAGTCGTGGAGCGAGAGGATCAGCCGCAGGCCCTGGCGGCGGAGGGCCAGGAGCGAGCCCATGGGGAGGCCCGCCAGACCCTCCACGTGGAGCGCCCGCGCCCCGGTGCTGCCGGCGGCGGTCTCGACGGCGCTCTCGAAGCCGCCGCCGAGCTGGAGCGCGTGACGCGATCCCCCCGCCAGCACCTCCAGGCGATGGCTCCCCCCCTCGGGATAGAGGAGGGCCAGGGGACGCAGGGCTGATTCGGCTTCGACGCGGTGGAGGAGCTGGCCCTGGACGCCTCCCAGGCGGGCGGCCGGCGCGGCGGTGGCGAGGTTCAGGACGGGGATGGAGAGGGCGGGGAGCGCGGACCCGGTGAAGGAGCGCCGGCGCCGCTCCTCGGCCAGCCGGTCCAGCGCCCGGTCGCGGACCGCCCGTGCTCCTTCGGCCCGCAGCACCCGGCCGGCCACCCGGAGGCTGTGGAAGGGCCCCGGGGTCAACGGCGCTTCTTCGTCCACGTCGCCGGCCACTTCCCCTTCTTGCGCGAAAACTTGCCGGTGAGGGTCCGGTCCAGCAGGATCTTGTCCGCCAGCACCTTCTCGTAGACCTGCTCCATCTCCTCGGTGTGCTGCTCCATCCCCTTGACCGTGGGCAGGCGCTCCCGCCAGCGGTCCAGGATGCCCGGATCGGCGGCGAGGCGCTCGATCCAGCCCCGGAGCTCGGCCGGCTCCTCGGGGTTGAACAGGGCGCCGAAGTCCCCGCCGAGGAACATCTCGGACAGCGCCCCGCGGCGGGTGGCCAGCACCGGCACGCTGTGGTGCATCGCCTCGCGCGCCACCAGTCCGAACGACTCGAGGCCCAGGGACGGCACGATCAGCGCGTCCAGCGAGCCGAACACCTCGGCCTTGCGGTCGTCCTCGAAGCGCTCGCGGACCTCCGTGCCAGGGCCGCGCAGACCCTCGAGCTCCCGGGTGTAGTCCGGATCGATGGACGGATCCCCCCAGACGGTGAGCGTCGCCCGCGCCGGATCGATGCCGGCGAAGGCCTCCACCGCGACATGGATCCCCTTGTGGGGGAGGATCGAGCCGATCAGCCCGAAGCGCAATGGCGCGCCCGGCGTCCGCGCGGGCCTCGCATCCGGAATGGGTCCCAACTCCACGCCATAGGGGATGACGAAGACCAGGGAGTCCTTGTCCAGGAAGCCCAGCTCCAGGTAGCTGTCCAGGATGAACCGGGAGCCCATGACGAAGGCTTCGGGGATACCCAGCAGCTTGCGGAACTGGCTCAGACGGTGCGAGTAGAGCAGCCGGTTCAGCACCGGCGCCGGCGGCACGCCGGTCAGCGGACGGCAGGCGGAGCATTTGCCGATCCCGGGGCCGCTGCACAGGCGCCGCCAGGCGTCGAACAGGTTCACCCTGGCGCAGGGCGCCCACCAGTCCTGGACCTGGTAGACCACCGGCACCTTGCGCCGGGCCGCCACCCGCAGGAGGCCGGCGCTGTGCCCGGCCAGGTGGTGGACGTGGACCACGCGCGGGTTGAACTGGTCCAGGAAACGGGCGAAGTCGGCCTCGATCGTCCGGTCGCGCAGGCCGTTCCTGGACAGTGGGTCGCGTTGCGTGAAGTTGTTGACCACCGAGCGAACGCGGACGCCGCGGTCCAGGGTCTCGACGGCGTCGCCATGGGCCCGCTCCGGGTCGGCGATGCGGCTGTAGACCGCGACGTCCCGCACCTCGGCCTGCCGGCGGGCGAGCCAGGCGGCGTACATCTCGGTGCCGGCGTGGTTCCAGGGGGGCCAGCCGTGGACCACGTGCAGCACCCGCTCCGGACGTCCGGGGGGCTGCGGGCGCTTCGGCGGCCGGATCTCGGCCAGCACCCGCTGCCGCAAGGGGCGGATCG
>DASPJI010000585.1:0-2465 GCA_035628695.1 Thermoanaerobaculia bacterium
GGCTCGGGCGTGGGCTTCCTCACCGCGCCGGTGGCCCTCACCTGCGGCGCCAGCACGGCGACGTCGCTCTGCCTCCACGGCCGCTACCTGGTGACCTCCTTCTTCCGGACCAACCCGACCCCCGGCACGCCCACCGACGGCCAGGGCCGCGTCGTCCCCGTGGCCAACCCCGGCTCAGGCATCTTCTGGTTCTTCGCTGCCGACAACTGGGAGTTGATGGTCAAGGTGCTCAACGGCTGCGGCCTCAACAACCGCTGGTGGGTCTTCTCCGCCGCCACCACCAACGTCTTCTACCGGTTGGAGGTGGACGACGTGAGGACCGGCGAGCAGAAGATCTACTTCAACTACCCCGGCCCGCCGGCGCCCGCCGTAACCGACACCGACGCTCTCGCCACCTGCCCGTAGGCTCCAGAGCCGGGCCGCCTCGTCCGAGGCGGCCCCGGCTGTCCGTCAGCCGCTCCCCTCACCACCAGTCCACGACGTTGTAGGACGGCGGGTGATCGGTGGAGAATGGATAGTCGCCGGGGGTCTTCAAGGTGAAACGCGCCGCGGCGGGGTGGATCTTGGCGTAGGCACCGTTGCAGGTGGCGGCGCCGGGGGAGGCGCCGCAGTCCGGGGATTCGCGGCCCTCGGCGTAGGCCAGGCCGATGCCACGGACGAAGATGTAGCGCTCCAGCCGGGTCCCGCCGCCCACTCCCGCGGCGCGGACCACGTCGCCGCCGCTCTCGGTCTCGATCACCAGCACGTTCTCGTGGGTACCCAGGTTGCCGGTGAAGATGTGGCTCGCCAGCAGATAGGCCCACGTCCGGTGGCGGATAGTGCCGATCTTCGGGCCCGAGGTCCAGTCCGTCTTGAAGTTGCGGACGTCGAAGGGCTGCCAGTCGTGGAGCAGCGCAGCCCCCGGGGTGACCCGGTCCGACCCCATGGCCGCGAGCACCGGAAGGGGGATCGAGACGCCGAGAGGCATGGGCGGGAACCGGGGGTTCTCCCCCTCCGCCGCGAGGACCGCGTCGCACGGATCGCCGGGATCGGTGAAGCACCGCCAGGCGCCGTACTCCGCGTCGAAGTTCTTGATCACTCCGACCATGGCGCCGGAACGCAGGGTGTGGGAGAGGTAGTCGCGCGCCGCCGGCTGCTCGCGCAGGAACTCGCCGCTGGGCAGCTTGACGCCGTCGTGACAGAAGCCCGGCCGGTTGTCGAGGCACATCTTGAAGCCGGGGGTGGTCTGCATCAGGTAGTGCCGGATGTCCATGCAGCGCTCTCCCGGGCGCTCCACCGACAGCAGGACGTCGTCCCAGTAGAACGTGCCGGCGTGGACGTGGTGCATCAACCGGATGGAGAGGAAGGCCGTGGCCTCCGTGGTGGTGAAGGTTCCTTCCACCGTCTCCCAGTCGCCCGTGCCGGCGTTGAAGGCGAGGAACCGGTCCGCGACCGTACCACGCCGGTGGCTCCATTCGACGACCCGGATGCCGGCGGTCTTGCCCGGCTCGGACCGGAGCCGGGCGGACAGCCGGTAGGCCGTGCCCGGCAGGACCTGGATGCTTCCAGGCTCCGCCGTACGGAGAGAGATGTCGCCGCTCTCCTGGACGTCCACCCTGGCGGCGCGCGCCCCCGATTGCACCGGCTCCGGGTAGTCGGAGAGGGCCAGGGTGGCCGTGCCCGACAAACGCGCGAGGCCCCATGACTCGATGGCCGACGAGACCCCGCGCTCGAACGCCGGATTGGGAGCGAGGTTGCACCCCACCGGCTGGGCCGCGGCTCCTGCCGCCGCCACCCAGCCCGCGATCAGCAGGAGCGCCACGATCCGGTTCATTACAGCTCTAGAACCGGAAGCACCCCCTACCTCTTCCCCTTGACCTCCAGCTCCACCGCCACCCGTTCCGGCGGCAGGACACCCGTGAGGAGGAGGAGCTTGCCGTCCTCGGGGATGCTCACCGGCAGCGGCTTCACCCCTCCGACGAGACCCTGCCGGATCTCGTCCAGCTCTTTCTGGAGCTGCTCCCGGGGCGCATCCCGCCGTTGTCGCTCCTCCACCCGCAAGGGCGCATCCGATATAGACTGGGGCACCTCCACCGGCGCAGGAGGAGGTGGTGGCGGTGGCGGCAGCATCTCGGTCTCCGTGACCACACCTCCGGGTACGCCTCCCACTACACCGCCGACAACACCACCCGTCACGACGGTCTCTTCGACGCCCCCTTCGAGGTACTCGTCCCGGGCGGGACGGAGCTCGCCGGCGCGAAAGCGGTAGCGCGAGCCTTCCGGCAGCAGCAGGCGCCAGCGGTGATCGAGCACCGGCACCCTGACCTGCGGGAGGTCCAGGGCGAGACGCGAGCGGCCTGGCGGCACGGCCTTCTCCTGCACGGAGACGACCTCGATCACCGAGGTCCCACCCTCGAAACCGAGAGGGACCGACAGCATGCCACCCCGCTCCACCGGCCGCACCGGCTGGTCGCCCACCTGCGCCG
>DASPJI010000586.1:0-16562 GCA_035628695.1 Thermoanaerobaculia bacterium
CGGCGGCTGCCAGTTCATGTTGAACACCTGATCGCGCGGCCGCACGTGCTGCCCCGGGTCGCGGTGGCAGTCCAGGCACCACTCCATCAGGAGGGAGGACTCCTGGTACATCAGCGGCATGCGGTCGACCTGGCCATGGCAGGTGACGCAGCCGATGCCCTTGGCGACGTGGACGCTGTGGTTGAAGTAGACGAAGTCCGGCAGGTCGTGGACCCGGTTCCACTGGATGGGCACGTTCTCGCGGTAGCTGGCGCGCACCGGCTCCAGCAGATCGGCGTTGGTCCAGATCTGCTTGTGGCAGTTCATGCAGGTCTCGGTCGGCGGGATGCCCGCGAAGCCGGCCTTCTCGACCGAGGTGTGGCAATACCGGCAGTCGATGCCCAGGCCGGCCACGTGGTGGTCGTGGCTGAACGGCACCGGCTGCTTGATCACCACGCTCTGGCCGGTGGCGTACGACGACCGGAGCAGGGTCGAGACGATCCAGCCTAACAGGCCAAGGAAGAAGATCGCGCCGAAGATGCTGACCTTGGCGATGACGTTGGTGCTGCGATGGAAGACTTGCATCGGACGGAGACCCTCTCCTCCTAGCCGCGCAAAGGCCGGCGAATTCGGACCGTTGTCAGGGGCTCAGGGGACTTTGTGAAAGTCGTCACAAGCACGCATCCTACCCAACCTGCCGGTCTCGTGCAATACGGGTGCCCCTCCGCTGAGCGGCACGCCCCCACTCCCTGGCGTTTCCCCCCTCCCCCCTCGGACGGACGCCGCCAGCGCCACCCTGGGGCGGCCGGTGATGGACGGGTTCGACTTCGAAGGGGACCTCCCTTTTGGGGAAAACGACGGTGCAGATCTTACCCTTCAATCCGCCGGAGTCAACAGGGAAGTTGGGGGCGGGTCCGCCACCTGTCCTTCCAGCCATGTCTTGAACTCGTCCTGCTCCAGGACGGTCACGAAGCCGCGCATCCGGTAATGTCCGGCGCCGCAGAGCTGGGCGCAGGCGATCTCGTAGACGAAGCCGGGCTGGCCGAGGCGCCGCCGCATCTCCTCGGTGGTGACGGTGGGCACCCACCAGACCGGGATGGAGAGCCCCGGCACCGCGTCCTGCTTGATCCGGAACTGCGGGACGTTGAAGCTGTGGATCACGTCCTTGCTGCTCAGGTGGACGATCACCGGCCGGTCCACCGGCAGGTAGAGCTGGTTGACCGTGGTGACGTCGTCCGCCGCCGCCGGGTCGGCGCGGTCGAGCCCGAGCGGGTTCCGCTGCAGGTCGATGAGGTGGAGGGCGGTGCGGCCGAAGCGGCCGTCCGGGCCGGGATAGTGGACGTTCCAGGCGAACTGCTCGGAGACGACGCGCACCACCACCGCGTCGCGCTCCGGCGGGATCCGCTCGACGCGGGCGGCCCAGAGCGGCATCGACACGCCGACCAGCAGCGCCCCCTCGGCCACCACCACCGCGGCCTCGAGCCAGGCCGGGAAGCGGCCGGTGAGGCCGGCGTGGCTCGCCGCCGGGTGGCGCGAGCGCCGGAAGCGCCAGAGGGCGGTCAGGAAGAAGGCGAGGCCGATGGCGAACACGGCCGCCATCAGCAGGTGCACCCAGGAGAGCGCGGCGTCGATCTGCGCCCCGTGCGCCGCGGCGTTCGGCGGGAGCCAGCGGTCCATCAGGCGGCCTGCTCCACTCCGTCGTGGCCCGCCTGCCGCGCCCGCTTCCTCAGGTAGAGGAAGAACCTCACGAAGCCCGCCAGCACCGCCAGGGTGATCCCGAGCAGCAGGAAGACCCCGAGGCGGGCGCCGCTGATCAGCGGCGCGCCGGCGTCCGCGGCGCCGTAGCAGGAGGTGCAGGCCGCGGCGGGCAGGGCCGCGAGGAGGCCCAGGGCAAGCACGGCAACGGCGAGACGGCGGGCGGACGGGGTGGCCATGGCGCGGAGCTCCATCTAGAGAATGTAGAGGACGGGAAAGAGGACGATCCAGACCAGGTCGACGAAAAACCAGTACAGCGCCGCGTTCTCCACCCGCAGGGCGAAGTGGCGGGTATCGCTCCCCTGGAGCCGCGCGCCCGGTCCCCATAGGTAGCCGTTGACCGCCAGCCCGCCGAGAACGTGCAGCGCGTGCAGCCCGGTCAGGGTGAAGACGAGCGCCAGGAAGGTGTTGGTGGACGGCAGCAGCCCACGCTCGATCCTGGCCGCCCACTCCACGGACTCGAGGATCAGGAACAGCCCGCCGGCGAGCACCGTCCCGCCCATGAACCGGCGGAACCCGCGGAGGTCCCCGCCCCGGATCGCCCGCCGGGCGAGGGCCATGGTCACCCCGGAGGCGATCAGCACCAGGGTGTTGACGGTGGCGAGCGGCACGTCGAGGAGCGCGGCCGGGCGCGGCCAGCTCGGAGCGCCGGCGCGCAGCATCACGTAGCTGGCGAACAGGGCGCCGAAGAGCATGACCTCGGAGGCCAGGAACAGCCAGACGGCGATCCGGCCGTTGGTGAGCCCGGTGTCCGGCCGCTCCGCGGAGGTGTAGGGGATCTCGCTGGCCATCCCCTACCCCGCCTTCGGCGCCGGCTGGAACTGCGGGGTGAAGTCCCCGGGGTCTCCCGGCACGCTGTACTCGTAGGGCCCGCGGTGGGCTACGGGCGCGGTGGTGAAGTTGCCGGGCGGCGGCGGCGACGGGGCCGACCACTCCAGGGTGGTCGCCTCCCAGGGGTTGTCCCCCGCCTTCCGGCCGCGGCGGAGGCTGTAGAAGAAATTGAAGACGAACGGGATCTGGGCCAGCGCCAGGCACCAGGCCGAGACCGACATGAAGACGTTCCACTGGATGACGTCGCGGGCGAAGAGGTAGGAGGCGCCGCCGTCGTAGAGCCGCCGGGAGACTCCTCCGAGCCCCTGGATGAACATCGGCAGGAAGATGCCGTTCATGAACAGCAGCGACGGCCAGAAGTGGAGCCGGGCCAGGCGCTCGCTCATCATCCGCCCGGTGGCCTTGGGGAACCAGTGATAGATGCCGGCGAAGAGGGCGAACAGGGTCCCGGGCGCCACGATGTAATGGAAGTGGCCGATCACGTAATAGGTGTCGTGGAGCGGGATGTCGGTCGCCGAGAGCCCGAGCGGCAGCCCGGCCAGGCCGCCGAGGGCGAACATCGGCAGGAAGGCGAGGGCGAAGAGCATCGGCGGCGTGAAGCGGATCGAGCCGCCCCACAGCGACAGGAGCAGCGACGTCAGCAGCACCACCGAGGGGATCGAGATGATCATGGTGGTGGCCTGGAAGAACACCGCCATGGTCGTGCCCATGCCGGTGAGGAACATGTGGTGGGCCCAGACGAGGAACGACATGAAGCCCAGGAACCAGACGCCGTAGACCATCGGCCGGTAGCCGGAGAGCGGCCGGCGGATGTTGTTGGCGATCACCTCGGCGAGGATGCCGAAAGCGGGCAGGATCAGCACGTAGACCTCGGGGTGGGCGAGGAACCAGAACAGGTGCTGCCAGAGGAGCGGGTTGCCGCCGCCGGAGACGTCGAGCGGCTGGCCGGTGACGCTGAGGCCGCTCGGCAGGAAGAAGCTGGTGCCGGCGAGGCGGTCCATCAGTTGCAGGACGGCGGCGGCCTCGAGCGGCGGGTAGGCGAGGAGCAGCAGGAACGCCGTCACGAGCTGGGCCCAGACGAAGAACGGCAGCCTGAAGAAGGAGAGGCCGGGGGCGCGGAGCTGCACGGTGGTGACGATGAAGTTGACGGCGCTCAGCAGCGTCGAGGCGCCGAGGAAGAGCAGGCCGAGGAGCCACATCGTCTGGCCGTGGCCGGCGATGACGGAGAGCGGCGGGTAGGACGTCCACCCGTTCTGCGGGCCGCCCCCCGGGACGAAGAAGCTGGCGAGCATGGTGACGCCGGCAAGGAGATAGGCCTGATAGCTCGCCCGGTTCATGCGCGGGAAGGCCATGTTGGGCGCGCCGATCTGGAGGGGCAGCACGAAGTTGCCGAATCCGCCGACAGCGAGGGGGACGACGCCGAGGAACACCATGATGGTGCCGTGCAGGGCGCCGAGCTCGTTGTAGGTCTCGGGGAGCATGAAACCCCCCGGCATCCGCGCCTCGCCGAGCAGCCGTCCGAGCCACGGCAGCGGCCGCCCGGGATAGGCGAGCTGCCAGCGCATGATCATGACCAGGCAGAACCCGAAGAACAGGAACAGCAGCCCGGTCACCGCATACTGGATGCCGATGACCTTGTGGTCGGTCGAGAACACCGCCCGCCGCCAGAACCCCGGACGCGCCTGCGATGCAGCCTCGTCCGTCGCCGTCTCGGGACGAGCGGGCGCGACCGTGGCCAGGGGCTCGAGCTGCTTGGACATGAGGGAGATCCTGCGAGGCGGGGTCACTCCCCGGCACCGCGGGGGCGAGTCAGTATAGAGCAACGCGGCGGGGGGACGCCCGGCGGTCGCCATCCATGAGAATGGGTCACGATCCCCCGTTCCCGGATCACTATCCGAACCTCCCGGAACACTATTCGTGTTCCCCGGATCACTCTCCCCCGGTCCCGGATCACTCCCGGAGACGGAAGGAACACTCCGGCGTCTTCCGGAACACTCTTCCTGCTCGGGGGATCACTCCGCCGCCAGGAAGAGCGCCCCTCCTCGGAGGAATCGTGTCCATCCCGGTCGCCATAGTGATCCCGGAACCTTCCCGAATGATCCAGGGAGCCTGCTTTGTGTTCCGGAACCGGCGGCGGAGCACTCGTTGTGATCCCGGAACGCTCGGGAACACACAGCAGACTCTCGCCGGCAGATCCAGAACATACGTCGATGACTTGATTGACAATATGGCGACTCACATCGCAGTCTCTGCTCCGATGATTGACGCCTAAGACCTCCGAAGTGCCTTGTCGAGGTCGAGGGAATCGCAGCAAAGCGTTGAGGAGAGGGCCGTCCACCTGAGGCACCGTCCCTCAACACTCCGGGTTCATTGACAACTGAAATCGTGACGGGGCGCCGCCGAGCCCAAGGCCGCGCCCCTGAGGATGCCTCCGTCCGACAGGAGGACAACCGGGTGGTGGAGGGCCGATCCCTCCGCCTCGCCCGGATGGCGTGCGTCTGCTCCGCCGGGAATGAGGACTCCGGGCGGTAGCTTCCCCATCCAGGGGCGCCATGAGGGGGTGGCTTCCTCCCCCCCTGGGAGGATGGGCGGTAGGGAGTGGGGGAGGACTGAGGTGGGGGGTTTCTTTTTGGGCGAGCGTCGGGAAAGGAAGCGTCACCGGCAGGCCGAGCCTACCGGCGACGCCTATGTATATGTATAAGGATGTCCTACCCGGCCGCCGCCCCGGCGGTGTTCTCGGCCCTGACCTCCGCCACCCGCTCGTCGAGGATGGCGCCACACCGCTCGAGGGTGACCCCACCCGCCGCCTCCAGCACGTACGCCAGACACACCGGCGCCTGGAGGAGATGGATGACGACGTTCAACGCGTCGACCGCCTTCTTGTCGAAGAGCTGAAGGAAGCCGACAGGGGGGCGGTGGCCGTTGTCACTCCCCATCGCCACGTCTTCCCCCACCGGCAAGAACAACGGGATACGCCCACAGGACGAGGCCCGCGGTCTGGCTGCGCGAGAAGCCGTCCACCGCTAATTCGCACTTCCGGCCATTACGATGGGTGGTGCCTAATCTACCCTTCAACCGAATCACGGGATCGCTGACCTATGCTAACCTAATCGGCTGTCTGCTGAACTACCGAAGACCAGATCGCCATGTGGGCTGCTCTGACGGCCGCCGCCGCCATCGCCGAAATCCTATCCCTCCTTCTTGCCTGGGGTGCTTACCGCCGTCGGCGGAACCTCAAGAAGGAGTTGGCAGAGCTGCGCTTGGTTCCGGAGGAAGAGCGCGCCCGGCTGCTCGAAAGGAAGCTCGACCGCTTTGGGGTCGCGGCGGCGGGACTTTCCAAGAAGGACAGCTTCTTGATCATCCAGCAGACAATCGAGCGGCAGGCGGAACGGTTCCGGCGCGCCTTGTGGGCGGGAGTCTCCGCCTGTCTAATCTTCGCCGCGCTCACCGCGTATGCGTGGACCCTCGATCAGTCCCCCGATCTCTATCGCTTGCGGGTGACGGTTCTCGCACCCGACGGCCGCCCGTCCAACAACGCCTTTGTCAGTACCTCGGTGGGCGGCGAGATCTTGAAGGCGCACCAAGGTTGGGAGATCTTGCTCCCACGCAACCGCCGAGGTCAGGCCTTCACTGTCTTCGCCAGCTATCCTGAGGCCTTTCTCCAGGGTCGTCAGGAGGTGGCGCTGGGTGACGACTTCGAGCCGCCAGCCATCGAAATCCAACTCTCCCGCCGGGAGGTCGAGGTCCGAGGCACCGTGATCGACCCGCAAGGGCATGGGGTAGCTGGCGCCACCGTGAGCGTTGTGGGCTTTGAGCAGGAATCCGTCGGGACCGATACATCGGGAAATTTCCGTCTGCAGGCGCACGCCGCCGACCGGCAAACGGTGCGGCTGCGAGTGGTCAAGGATGGGAGATCGAGCGAGTTCGAGGCACGCGCCGGAGATCTTCCTGCGCAGCAGTTGGTATGGGAGGAGCCATGAAGAAGATCATTCCTTTTCTTCTCTGGGCCGTCATGTGGTCTGTCACCGGGCCGACCGCCGCGGAGGATCGCATCCTGCGGGTGCAGGTGGTTGACGTCGCAGGCGTTCCGCAAGCCAGGCTGCTCATCGGTCTGGCCGGTGAAGGCACCTTTCAGTCGACCGATCAGCAAGGAAATGCGCGCCTCCCGCTTCCGGCGCAGGCCCGGGTGGGCGATCCGGTCACGCTGCGGCTCAGCAACAAAGCCCTGGTCTTCATCAGCCCGTCCGAAGGCCGGACCCATATCCCCTCGTTCGATGAGAAGCCAGGAAACTTTGTCACCGCCCTGGTGGGAAAGCTGGGAGAGCTGACCCTTCTAAAAAGCGGAGATGTGCTGCGCAGCTTTCTCAACCAAGTGCTCGGCGAGGTGGAGCGGCTCCAGGAGCGGAGCACAGAAGCGACCGCGACGCAGTTACGCACGGTGCTCGACGAGCGGGCCGGTGGCTTCGGTCTCAATGCCGAGGACTTCGACCGTGCCATCCGCGCTTGGCTCGAAGCCCCCGTCGGCTTAGACGACAAACGCCTCGCAGCGCGTTATCTTGAGCTATACCCGGAGCCCGTCTCGCAGAACAGCTACGGTTCTGTGGTGGTCGGCGAAGGCGCCAGCATGAAGGATTCCCTGATCGTCACCAACCCACAAAACTCACCCATCACCATCCAGAACCGGCGCCACGACGTGGATTCGGCACTTTCCGTGATCGCCCGTGCAGTCGAGGCTCGCCCCACCGGCGACATTGGTCAAATCGCCGCCGCCGAATTCCTGGCAGGCCAGGAAGGCCCGGGGCTTAAAGGTATGGATTTGGCCGGACTGTCATTTACCGGCGCCACCTTGGAAACGGCAAAGCTATCCGAGGCCATTCTCGACGGCGCAGATTTTTCTCATGCAAATCTGCAGAAGGCCGATCTCTCCTCCGCGAAGCTCGGCTTCTCAACCCTGCAGGAAGCAACACTCGCAGAAGCTCTTCTGGAAGGTACCCGCTTCTACTTTGTCTCGGCGACCAAGGCGATCTTCGACAACGCTCGCGCCGCTGGTAGCAATTGGACGGGGGCCGATGTTCGCGGCGCCAGCTTCCGCGGCGCAGATCTGCGCGGTGCGAGCTTCGCGTTTACCGACTTGACCGGAGCCGATTTCACGGGAGCCGACCTCACCGAGACGCTCTTTATTTCAGCGATTCTGACGGACGTCAGGTTCGACGGGGCTACCGTCCGCAATACGGACGCTACCGCCGCAGTGGGCGACGTCTCGATCTTTACCCCGGTGCAGCAGCAGGAGCTGTGTGCGACAGGTCTCGGCCAAGGAAGCGGCCAGGTCGAACTGGTGCGAGTCGTACCTAGCACGCGCTTCAGCAGCGGCTCCGACTACGATCGGCTCACTTACGGCAATCTCCCGGCGCTCGAAGCCCTGCACCTGCTCGACCCTTGTACCTTGCGGATCCATCGACCCGCAGGGTTCGAGACGGTCTGGAGCGCAGGCAACAACGAATACGTCAAGACGGCGTACGCCTTCCATTATCCGTCCGACCTGCTGGACAAAGGCTCGCGCAGTGGAAAGTTCGCCGCGCGCCTGAAGGAGCAGTTGAAACGGTTGGATGAGGCCATGGCCAGGGGCCCGTTCATCGCTGTACGCGGCAAGACTCACGCGGCGCTGGCCCGCGCACTGAAAGCGAATCTGGGAAAGACCGCTCCTCTGGCGCCTCTCGACCTCTTTGATGAGGAGACCATCTTTCTACTAACCCTTCGCTTCCTGCCCAAGGAGGCGGACAAGATCGACTGGCACGGCCGTGCCCAGAATCGGATGAGAGACGAACAATACCGCAAGGCGCATCCGGACGACGGCCCTTCCATCTGGCCGATCTTCTTTCCGGAGGGTTTTAGCAGCAACCAGCTAGGCGCTGAGCATGTAGAGCTCTATCGCCAATGGACGCAAGGCCGCTTGAAACGCCTGCCGCTAGAGTTCACGCTCACTACGCGCTTCGAGGGTGGTGCACGGTCTCGATCACGCCGCACGCCGCAGCCCGAAACCGCAGGCGCTCCGGTGCGTGCGGCCCTGCTCGCGAGCTTCGGCGAGCCCTTGCCTGATGGTCTCCTCGGCAAGGTAGGCGGCGGTGCCGCGGATGGATTCGCATTTGACGTGCATGGAGAAGACTACGCACTGGTCTTCGCCCAATCACGAGCCGCCTACGTCCTCGATATCCCCGGCGAGATTGCCGAGGAGCTCGCGACGCAGAATCCCCAGGGCGAAGTCCGTATTCGCTTTCAAGGAGCCGAGATCGTTGAGCTAGAATCGCGCCGGTATCCCGAGCAACAAGAAAACGATCGTATGACCGTGTTCCGCGTCGAGCCGATCTCCATAAGGTTGGTGGGGCGGCAGGGGCTCACCTTCCCAAGCTCTCCCGCGGAGGCCGAGAAGCTCCGAATCATCCCTCCAAAACAGGCCGAGAAACGAATCGAGTTCCGGCGCAGGCTCTGTACCTACTACACCGTTCCGGCCTCGGCCCTCGCCAATCTGCGCGACAAAGAGGCCCCGGACCTCCCTTCGATCCAAAGCATGCTTTCCGACGACCCTTCGGCCGAGTCGCTCAAGACCCAGGAGTATCTTCTGCGGCAACTGAACGATAATCCCGGCTACGCTGACATCCTAGCCGACTATTTTATTCAGACAATCGCGTCGGGAGAGTCCAAGGAAGATGAATACTTAGGTCCGATCTACAAGCGTAAGCTCGGAGAATTTGAGCCCCTGAAGCCACCAGCGTCCTGTAGATAGAGCGGTCCCCAGCGCTCATGGGGTGCCCTACTCATGAGGTGCGTAGTGGCTGGCTGGCTGGCTACCTACTCGTAGTGAAGAGAACCTTAAGTTACCCTCTCCAAGCCGCTTCTACGGCGTAATTGGCCGCCGGTCGCGGTCCAAGGGGTGGCCTCAGCGGGCCGGAAGGGTCGAAAAAGGGAGGCTCGAGGGGAGATGGCGAGGCTTGGAAGAGCCTCCCAGTGGCGTTTGTAGGGCGGCAACAGGACCGGCAGGCACACCTCTCCTGGTCGAGGTCATCGGAGCTTACCCGCCGACCAGTTTGCGGCCTCGTCCGCCGCCTCGCTCAGCCGCGAACGGCTAGCCGAAGGCCGGCCGGACGAAGGGCAGCGCCGGAGGGAAGCTCCCCTCCGGGAACTCCACCGTCCGGTCGCCGGCCTTCAGCTTCTCAGCGGCGTCCCGGAAAGCCGCCAGGAAGCGACTGTAGGCCTCCCGCAGATTCAGGTAAGCCTTCTTGCTCGCCGTGTGGAACAGCGGCGCCGGCGACTTCTTGGTCCGGTTCGGCCGGGTATGCGGCTGCTGCCTCCGGACCGCGTCCGCTCCCATGGGCTCGAGCCCCTTCGCCTCCCGCTCCGCCCGGGCCTCCTCCACGACTTCGGCCACCAAGTCAGCCATCCGCTGCCGGTATTCCTCTGCCGGCAAGTGCTTCCAGCAGGGCAGCGGATCGAGAGTCAGCGTCTCGACGGTCGCGAACTGGCGCGGCGCGGGCTCTTTGCCCCTCAACCTGTACCGGTACTCCTGGGTTCGGTCGTACCAGACCCCTTCCAGGGGATCGCCGGTCAACAGGGCGTTCACCGCGTGGGCGCCCGGCCACTCCCGGGGATCGGCGACAAGGCCCTCCTTGGCGCCATGGGAGAGGATGTACTTGAGGCGCGCCACCTGGGCCGCCTCCTCGTCGCTCACCACGATGTGCTGGTAGCGCCGGCCCCAGAACTTCTCCTTCCAGTCGGCCAGACGCCCCACCTCCTTGGCGAGGTTGCCGTTCAGGTAACCCATGAACTCGGCCATGCGGCCGGCGTCCTCCACGTGGATCAGGAGGTGGTAATGGTTGGAGGTGAAGGCGAAGCAGATCAACTGGACCGGGTACAACCGTTTGGCCCGCGCCAGGACTCCGAGGACGATCTCCCGGACGTAGGCACGAGGGGCGAGCAGCAGACGGCTCTGGACGGTGCGGCAGGTCACCTCGACGAGCGACCCGCCTTCTGGGACATGACGGATTTTTCTCGGCATGCCCCTACAAGACGGAAAGCGCCGGAAAAATCGCTCAACTTTAGTGCATCCGCGACTCTCTATGGATCACGAAGGCATCAGCACGGGCCGATCGATGCCCCGGAAGTCACCGTCAATGGCCAGAATGGGGCAGTCTTCCACAGCGGCCAAGGCATAGGCGAAGCAATCCCCGAGATTCAGCGGCAACCGAAGACGGGCCTCGGCTGCGATCTGGGCCTGCCGCACATCAGGTGGAATGAAGCGGATGCCGCTGCTCAACAGCTCCGCCTCGATCCGCTCGTACAGCCGCGGCTGCCGGTCACGAATCCGTATCAACGCCTCTGTGAGGTTGACTGTGCTCATCCTCAGATCGGGAGCGTGCTCCTCCAGCCGAGCGACGGCCCACTCGGCTTGAGGCTCCTCGAAGAAGATCGCGAGCAGCACGGACGTGTCGATCACCATTGCGTCAGCCCCAAAGATCGTCGTCCGAGCGGAACCGCGGGCTCGGATTCTCCGGCTCACGGTGCCCCAAGCCCAGCCATTTCGAGAACTCCGTCGGCGCCCGGCGCCGACGCTCTCGCTCTGCAGCCGACAGAACAGCCCACCGGACTGCCTCGGACTTCGTACGGATCTGGCGAAGTCGCATCAGCTCGTCCAAAGCCTCTTCGAACTCCTCGGTCAGATGAAGATTGAGCTGTGGCATCATCCCTCCTGTACAGAATGTATACAGAAGGCCGAGAGAGGGGTCAAGTCGGCGAGGACGCAACCTCCCACTCCGGCCGCAGCAGCCCCAGGATTACCGAGTCCTGGACCTCGCCGTTGGTGTGGTAGCGCTCCCGCAGATACCCCTCGCGCCGGAATCCCAGACGCTCCAGCAGGCGGAGCGAGGGCTCGTTACGGGGGTCGGCGTCCGCCTCCAGCCGGTGGATCCCCAGGCTCTGGAAGGCGAAGGAAAGGAGGAGGGCCACGGCCTCGGCCGCGAAGCCCTTCCCCTGATGGGCCCGCCCCAGGGCGAAGCCGATCTCGGCCCGACGATGGCGGGCTTCCCAGCGGAAAAGGGTGCACGTCCCCAGCACGGCGCCGCCGCCACGCGGGGCGATCCCCCATTGGAAGAGGGTCCGCGCCCGGAAATGGTCATGGATCTCCCGGAGGAGCCCGGCGGCGGCGGCGAGATCGCCCAGGGGCGGCGAGTCCCAGTACCGCATCACCTCCGGGTCCGAAAAGATCTCGAAGAGGGCCGGGACGTCCTCCTCCCCCAGCCACCGCAGCTCCACCCGCGGTCCGGTGAGCGTCGGCAGCCGGTCCCCCCAGTCGTAGTCAGCTCCCTGTGAGGACATCCTCGCGGTCCCCTCCTCCGCTCAGTCCGCCACCCACAGCCGCCGCCACCCTTCGTGGCCGAGGCGGCGGAGGGTCTCGATGTTCTTCTCGTAGATCCGCTCGGTCTCGGGGAAGGACGCCACCGCGCGCTCGACGCTCGCCTCGCGCAGCAGGTGGAGGATCGGATAGGGGGAGCGGTTGGTGTAGTTCTCGATGTCCTCCGGCGCGGTGCCGGCAAACTGGTAACGCGGATGGAAGCTGGCGACCTGGATCTCCCCCTCGAGCCCGAGCTCCGCGACCGCCGTGTCGGCGACGTCCAGGAAATCGTTGTAGTCCAGGAAGTCCACCAGCACCCCGGGATGGATCAGCAGCGTGGTCTCGACCTCCTCCGGGTCCGCCGCCGCGATGGCCCGGAGCTCGATGACGAGGTGCTCCAGCAGGTCCTCGGGCGTCGTCGCCTCGCTGACCGTGTAGCGGATCTGGTCCTTGAGATGGACGGACTTCGCGAACGGGCAGAGGTCGAGACCGATGACGGCCCTCTCGAGCCAGGTCTTCGTGGCTTTGACAATGTCTTCGGCAGATGGAATCGGTGTCATGGCTGGGCCGAGTATACTGCGCCTTGGCGCAAATGGCACTACAGTTGCAATTTCCTCATCCCGGGAGGAGAAACATGGCGCGCTACAAGATGCGGCAGCGGCTGATCGCGATCGGCGAGGACTTCGACATCCAGGACGAGCAGGGCCGTCCGATTTATCACGTGGACGGCAAGGTCCTGCGTATCCGCGAGACCTTCGTGATCCAGGACCTGTCGGGCAACGAGGTGGCGACGATCCGCGAGAAGAAGATCGCGCTGCGCGACACCATGAACATCCTGCGCGGCGGCGAGGTCGTCGCGACCATCCGCAAGGCCTGGATCACCCCGCTGCGCGACAAGTTCGCCATCGACGTCCAGAACGGCCCGGACATGACGGCCCAGGGCAACATCCTGGACCACGAATACGAGATCCGCCAGGGCGGCGAGACGATCGCCAGGGTGTCGAAACACTGGTTCACGATCCGCGACACCTATGGGATCGAAATAGCCCCCGGCCACGACGACGGCCTCATCCTCGCCATGGCGGTCGCGATCGACGAGATGGCGCACGATCCGGACGAAGGCAAGGGCTAGAGCCCCGGTGGACCGCTCTTGTCGTTCGATCTCTGGTTCCTGGTACTCGGCGGCCTGCTGGTCGTCATCGCCCTGATCGCGTCGGTCGTCCGGCACCTGCCGCTCACCACGACCGTCCTCTATCTATTAGTGGGGCTCGGCCTGGGCGCGTTCGGGATCGGCGCCATCCGGCTCGATCCGTTGCGCCACGCGGCCTTACTGGAGCGGGTGACCGAGCTCGCGGTCATCGTCTCGCTGTTCACGGCGGGTCTCAAGATCCGGCTACCCGTCCATGATCCCCTCTGGCGGCTGCCGTTCCGTCTCGCCTCCCTCTCCATGGTGGTCACCGTCGGGCTGATCACGCTCGTCGGGACCTGGGGCCTGGGCCTCCCCCTCGGCGCGGCGGTGCTCCTCGGCGCCATCCTCGCCCCGACCGACCCGGTGCTCGCCTCGGAGGTGCAGCTCGCGGCCGCGGGGGACCGGAACCGCCTGCGCTTCGGCCTCACCGGCGAGGCGGGGCTGAACGACGGCACGGCGTTCCCCTTCGTCATGCTCGGCCTGGGTCTCCTCGGAGCCCACGAGATCGGTGAATGGGGATGGCGCTGGCTTGCGGTGGACGTCGTCTGGGCGGTCGCCGCCGGGCTCGGAATCGGCCTCGTCCTGGGCACCCTGGTGGGGCGGCTCGTCCTCTTCCTGCGCAAAAAGCACAAGGAGGCGTTCGGCCTCGACGACTTCCTGGCCCTGGGGCTGATCGGCCTCTCCTACGGCGCGGCGCTCCTTCTCCACTCCTACGGCTTCCTCGCCGTCTTCGCGGCGGGGCTCGCCCTACGCCGCATCGAACGCAAGGCATCCCCGGATGAGGAGGACCCGGGCGCCGCCCAGGAGAACCTCCGCGCCATGGCCGCCGCCGGCAAGGAGGAGGAGATCGCCACCGATCCCGAGAAGGCGCCCGCCTACATGGCCCAGGCGGTGCTCGGCTTCAACGAGCAGGTGGAGCGCATCTTCGAGATCGGGGTCGTGCTCCTCGTCGGCGCCATGCTCTCCTGGCGCTTCCTGCCCGGCTCCGCCCTCTGGTTCGTCCCCGTCCTTTTCCTCGTGATCCGCCCGCTGGCCGTCCTGACGGGCCTTGCCGGCGCTCGGCTGCCCGCTCTGGACAGGGGGCTGATGTCCTGGTTCGGCATCCGTGGCATCGGCTCGATCTATTACCTCATGTATGCCATCGAGCACGGCCTCGACCCCGCCCTCGCCGAGCCGCTGACCGCCGTCACCCTGACCACCGTCGCCGCCTCGATTCTCATCCACGGCATCTCGGTCACGCCGCTCATGAAGCACTATGAGAAACGGCTCCGCAAGCGGGGGGAGGCTCCCGCCGCCACCTAGATCAGCGCCACCTAGACCAGCCCGCGGGCGGAGAGCTCGGATTTCAGGTAGGCGTAGTAGATCGGCGCGGCGATCAGGCCGGGGATGCCGAAAGCCGCCTCCATCGCCAGCATCACCAGCAGCAGCTCCCAGGCGCGGGCCTGGATCTCGCCGCCGACGATCCGCGCGTTGAAGAAGTACTCGAGCTTGTGGATCACCACCAGGAAGGCCAGCGAGCCGGCCGCCACGCCCAGCGAGTACGAGAAGCTGACGACGACGATCACCGTGTTCGAGATCAGGTTGCCGATCACCGGCAGCAGGCCGGCCAGGAAGGTGATGGCGATCAGCGTCTTGGTGAACGGCAGCCGGATCCCGAGCACGGGGAGCACCACCACGAGATAGGTCGCGGTCAGCAGCGTGTTGAGCGCCGAGATGCGGACCTGGGCGAAGACGATGCGCCGGAACGCCTCCCCCAGCCGGCCGGCCTGCTCGGTCAGCGCCGAAGCCAGGGGGGCATGGCGCTGGACCCGCCGCGTCTCGTTGAGCGACACCATGGCGCCGATGATCATGCCGATCAGCGCGTGGACCAGCGCCCGGCCGACCTCGGCGCCGAACATCTGCAGCTCCCCGGCGTGCTCGCGCAGCCAGGCCACGGCCTCGTTCTTGAGCTCCTCGGCGTTGGCCGGGATCTCGCGGGCGAGCCAGAGCGGCAGGTGCTCCCGCGAGCCCTCGACGATGTCGGCCATCTTCGCCAGCAGCGCCGGCAGGTTCCCCGGGCCGCTCCGGAAGAAGGCGATGAGGCCGAAGATCGAGAAGGTCAGGCCCGCGACGATGACGACCGCCAGCAGGGTGACCGCCACGTACTTCCTCGCGTCTGTCCTGCCGTCTGGAGCCCCGCTGCCGAGGAAGCGCAGCCGGCGCACCAGGATGTGGACCAGCTCGTAGACCGCCAGCCCGCCAATGAGCGCCGCCAGCAGGCGCAGATGGACGACGAGGAGCAGGCCGGCCCCCATCAAGATCCAGGAGGCGATTTCGGAGGGGGACGGGGAGGGACGGCGGTGGAGGTCCGGCGCGGGTTCGGCGGTCATGTCAGGGGCCTCGAAGGCACGCCGATTCTCGCACAGCGTTATACTGCCGCCGAAGGGGGACTACCTCATGCCGAAGCGCAACGTCCGACTCACCACCCCGCTCGTCCGTGAGAACGGCGCTTTGCGTCCCGCCACCTGGGACGAGGCGCTCGACCGGGCGGCGCAGGGGTTCCGGTCGGCTGTCGAGGCGAAGGGGCCGCAGACGTTCGGCCTCTTCAGTTGCTCCAAGACCACCAACGAGATGAACTATCTCGCCCAGAAGTTCGCCCGGGCGGTGGTCGGCAGCAACAACATCGACAGCTGCAACCGCACGTGACACGCCCCCAGCGTCGTCGGTCTGGCGACGGTCTTCGGAATGGGCGGCGGCACGACCTCCTATAGGGAGGTCGAGGAGACGGACCTCGTCATCCTGTGGGGCAGCAACGCCCGGGAGACGCATCCGATCTTCTTCCATCACGTGCTGAAGGCGATCCACAACGGGGCGCGGCTCTATGCCGTGGACCCCCGGCGGACTTCGTCCGCCGACTGGGCGACCGGCGGCCACCTCCCCCTGCACGTCGGCACCGACGTCGCGCTGGCCAACGCCGTGGCGCGCGAGATCCTCGCCGCCGGCCTCGAGAACCGCAGCTTCATCGACAACGCGACCAGCGGCTTCGAGGAGTTCCGGACCCACGTCGAGCCCTATACCCTCGAGTACGCCGAGGCGGTCACCGGCGTCCCGGCGGCGACGATCCGCGACCTCGCCCACGCCTATGCCCGGGCGGACCGCGCCGTGCTCTGCTGGACCCTCGGCATCACCGAGCACCACAACGCGGTGGACAACGTCCGCGCGCTGATCAACCTCGCCCTGCTCACCGGCCACGTCGGCCGCTGGGGCTCCGGGCTCAACCCGCTGCGCGGCCAGAACAACGTGCAGGGGGGCGGCGACATGGGCGCCCTCCCCGACCGCCTGCCCGGCTTCCAGCACGTGGAGAACGACGAGCTGCGCGCGAACTTCGAGCGCGTCTGGGGCGTGCCGATCCCCCCGAAGCGCGGCTGGCACCTCTCCGGGATGTTC
>DASPJI010000587.1:0-3202 GCA_035628695.1 Thermoanaerobaculia bacterium
GCGGGTTGCGCAGCTCGTGGCCGAGCATGGCGAGGAACTCGTCGCGCCCCGCGAGCGCCTCCTCCAGGGCGCGCGTCCGCTCCGCCACCCGCTGCTCGAGGCCCAGGTTGACCCGGGCCAGCTCCTCCTTGGCGATCTTCAGGGAGGAGCTCTCGATCAGCTCCCACTCCCCCTCGCGCCGCGTCAGGGCAAACTGGTGGTTGCGGCAGACGTCGAGGACGTCCTCGGCCCGGCAGCGGTCGAGGCAATAGGTGCAGAGGCCGATGATCCGGTACTGGCCAAAGGCGCGGTTGACCTCGGACTCATAGGCCACGAACTCGTCCCAGACGCCGCGCTCGACCCAGAAGGTGTTGCCGGTGAGGCGGAGGCCCGTGTAGCCCCGGTCGAGGGCGCGCTTCTCGCGGTCGATCCACCCCTGGAGGACCTGGGCCGGCCGGCCGCCGTTGGCCAGGTACCAGTCCATGTAGTCCCAGATCTCGATCTGGCCCCGGGCGAGGCGGTCGGAGAAGTCCGGCATGGCCTCCCGCATCATCGCCTCCGCCTCCTCGGCGCCGAACGGCTCCGAGGTCACCCACATGCAGTACTCTTCATTGCGCAGCCCCGCCACGAAGTAGGGCACGAGGACGTCCCTGAGGTCCTGCCGGGTGCGGTAGAACTGGCAGAAGTGGGTGCCGTAGTTGATGTCGCCGACGGCCTGGATACCGCTGTCGCTGCTGATGGATGCTCCCGTCATCGCCGCTCCTCCGACGGGCACACGCACCGCCGAAAGTCATTGTACGCCTTCGCGGCCCCACGCCTCCCGCGCCGTCTGCAGGAAAGCCTGAACCGCCGGGTGCTCCGCCGTCCGCTCTCCCGTGGCACGCCAGCAGAGAAGGATGGTGGAGCGGGCGGTGGCGCGGTCGAGCGGCAGGTAGACCACCTTGCCCCAGCGCAGCTTGCGGAACGACTCCGGCACCAGGGAGACGCCCATGCCGGCCTCGACCAGCCCGACGATGGTCAGCCACTCCTGCGCCTCCTGCACCACCCGCGGCTTGAAGCCGGCCCCCTGGCAGAGCGCCAGGATCAGGTCGTACAGCCCGGGGGCGACCGGGCGCGGGAAGTGGACGAACGGCTCCTCGCGCAGCCGTTCGCAGCCCAGCTCGCGATCGGAGAAGGGGGACTCGCGGACGAACGCGACGTCGATGCGTCCCTCGCGCAGCGCCGCGAGCTGGGCGGCCGAGGACAGCTCGCGGAGCTGCAGGTCGACGCCGGGGAAGCGCCGCCGGAAGGCGCGGACGGCGCCGGGGACGACGGAGAGGATCATCGACGCGGCGAACCCGACCGTCACCGTCCCCACCTCCCCGCGCGCCGCCCGGTGGCTCGCCTCCACCCCCTCCTCCACCTGAGCGAGGGCGCGCCGGGCGGCGGCCAGGAACGCCTCGCCCGCCGGGGTCAGCCGCACCCGCGGCCGGCGCTCGAACAGCTCGTGGCCCACCAGCGTCTCCAGGCGCTGGATCTGCTGGCTGAGCGGCGGCTGCGCCATGCCGAGCCGCTCCGCCGCCCGGCTGAAGCTCAGCTCCTCGGCCACCGCCAGGAAGTAGCGCAGATGGCGGAGCTCGATGCCGTTCATCGGCCGACCAGTATAGCGGCGGCGGCCGGGCAAGGATCTTGCTCCAAAGGCCGCCGATGACGACTTGGGCCCACCGGACCGACGACCATGAGGAGCGCGAGCGCCTGGCGGCCAGGCTCGCGGAGCAGACCGAGATCCTCGAGACGGTCAACCGCATCGGCCAGCTCCTCTCCGCCGAGCTCGACCTGCAGAAGCTCGTGCAGGCGGTGACCGACGCCGCCACCGAGCTCTGCGGCGCGCAGTTCGGCTCGTTCTTCTACAACGTGCTGAACGAGGAGGGCGCTTCCTACATGCTCTATACGCTGTCGGGGGTGCCGCGCGAGGCGTTCGCGAGCTTCCCGATGCCGCGCGCCACCACGCTCTTCGGGCCGACCTTCCGCGGCGAGGCGTCGATTCGGATCGACAACGTCAAGGCCGACCCGCGCTACGGCAACAATCCGCCCCACCATGGGATGCCCAAAGGCCATCTGCCGGTGACGAGCTATCTCGCCGTCCCTGTGGTGTCCCGTTCGGGCGAGGTCCTGGGCGGGCTCTTCTTCGGCCACTCGGAGGCGGGCGCCTTCACCGACCGCCACACCCGGATCGTCGAGGGGCTCGCCGCGCAGACCGCCATCGCCATGGACAACGCGCGGCTGTACCAGAGCGCCCAGCAGACGGTCCGGGAGCGCGATGCCCTGCTCGCCAGCGAGCAGGCGGCGCGCCAGGAGGCCGAGGCCGCCAGCCGCGCCAAGGACGAGTTCCTGGGCCTGCTCTCGCACGAGCTGCGCAACCCGTTGAACGCCATCCTCGGCTGGACCCGGATGATGGCCACGGGGCAGCTCGACGACGGCCTGTCCCAACGCGCCATCGAGACGATCGAGCGCAACGCCAAGCTGCAGGCGCGGCTGATCGACGACATGCTGGACGTGTCGCGGATCGTCTCCGGCAAGCTCCGTCTCGATGCCCAGCCCGTCGATCTGACCGCCGTGATCAACGCCGCCCTGGACACCGTGCGCCCGGCGGCGGAGGCCAAGGACATCCGGCTCCAGTCGGTGCTCGACTTCGGCGCCGGCGCCGTCCTCGGCGATCCGGTGCGCCTGCAGCAGGTGGTCTGGAACCTGCTCTCGAACGCGATCAAGTTCACCCCGAAGCACGGCCGGGTGCAGGTGCAGCTCGAACGCGTCAACTCGCACCTCGAGATCATCGTCAGCGACACCGGCCCGGGCATCGACGAAGACTTCCTCCCCCATGTCTTCGAACGCTTCCGGCAGGCGGACAGCTCGGCGAGCAAGAAGCACGGCGGGCTGGGGCTGGGGCTCGCCATCGTGCGCCATCTCATCGAGATGCATGGCGGGACCGTGGAGGCGAACAACCGGCAGGACCGGCAGGGGGCGATCTTCGTGGTGTTGTTGCCGCTGATGGCGGTCCGCCCGTCCGCCGCGCCGGCGGCCACGGCGGAGACGACGGCGGCGCGCGTCCATCCTTCCTCGAGCGGCAGCGTGCCCTTCGACTGCCCGCCGGAGCTCGACGGCATCCGGGTGCTGGCGGTCGACGACGAGCCCGACGCCCGCCATCTCCTCACCACCGTCCTCGAGCAGTGCGGCGCCGAGGTCA
>DASPJI010000588.1:0-2532 GCA_035628695.1 Thermoanaerobaculia bacterium
TTCGAGGCGCTCCCGCCCGGCGGACTCAGCGCGCTGGATCGGCGCAGCCAGCCCGTGAGCGAGGCTCTCCACGGCCTCACGCCCCCGCTCCACGGAGTCGCCCAGCGCGAGGGTCAGCAGAACCGCCAGCAGGTAGCTGGCCGCCACGGCGTACCTCGGATGGAGGACCCAGGCGGGCGGCCGCGGCGCTTCGGCCTGGCGGGGAATGTCGCGCAGCCGCTCCCGCAGCCGGTCCGGCAGCGGCACCCGGGGCAGGGGGAAACGCACCACGCGCGCCGCGCCGGAGGAGGGGATCGATTCCAGCCGTTGGCGCAGCCGGTCGGAGATGGACACCAGCCGCCCGGCGGTGAACGCCTTCTCCATGGCCGCGGCGTACTCGCCGCAGGCCGGGCAGCGGAACCGGTGCGGATGGTCGGTCTCCGGCCGGCCCGGCGTGAAGCCGGCCCGGAAGCGGCGGCAGCTCCAGCTCAGCATGAACCCGCCCCTCCCAGCACGGCAGCCGGTCCGGTTTCGGGGCGCCCGCCCAGACGGTCCGTCACCTTCTCCGCCAGCTCCAGCCGCGCCCGGTGGAGGCGCGACTTGACGGTCCCCGCCGGTACCTCGAGATAGGCGGCGGTCTCCTCTACGCTCCACCCCTGGAGGTCGCGCAGCAGCACCACCTCGGCCAGCTCCTCCGGCATGGCCGTCAGCGCTTCGTGGACCGCCCGCAGCTCCTGCCGCGCCTGGGCCTGGGCCCGCGGGTCGTCCGTAGCCGGCATCTGCAGCAGGATCTCCTCGGAGACGGCGGTGGCGAGCCGCTCCCGGCGCACGCGCCGCCAGTGGTCGATGCAGAGATTGCGGGAGAGGCGCAGGGCCCAGCCGAGGAGCGGGCAGTCGCCGCGGTAGAGGCGCAGGCTCTGGTAGAGCCGCAGGAAGATCTCCTGCGTCAGATCCTCGGCCTCCTCCACCGACGCGGAGAACTGCAGGGCGAGATTGAACAACCGTCCCCCGTGGCGCTCGATCAGCTCGTCCCAGGCCTGCGGCTGTCCGGCGGCGGCCCGGCGGGCGAGGAGCAGGTCAGGGGTTGGGAGCGGGGCGTCCATGAGCGTCCTTTCCCTCTATGACGGAAAGCGGAGGGAAAAGGTTCACGGGACCGCCGCGCCTAGAGCTTCTCCAGAATCTCGAAGAGCTCTTCCCGGGAGATCCCTGCCGTCTTCAGGTTGTTGCGGATGATGGAGATGGGGACCTCGTCGTACGTCGGGATGACCACCGGCCGGAGA
Organism: Thermoanaerobaculia bacterium; assembly: GCA_035628695.1. Taxonomy (GTDB): domain Bacteria; phylum Acidobacteriota; class Thermoanaerobaculia; order Multivoradales; family UBA5704; genus DASPJI01. The sequence continues at coordinate 1,260 of DASPJI010000588.1, forward strand.
GTGCCCGGCCGGACATACGAGCGGTGAGAGCCCTCCTGCCGGGCCAAGGTGAAGCCCACCGCCAGGAAGACCTTCTCGAGCACCCGCCAATGGAGAGGAGTGAGGCGCGGCAAGTCACACCGCGAGCGCGAGATCGTGCTTCTCCACGGATACGAAGCTGGGGCTCACCCAGCGGTCGCCGTGAAGCTCGTAGCCGCTCTCTTCCAGAACCTCTTCCAGGGTGCCGGCGTCGGTCGCGGTGAGGAGGAAAAGGCGGACCGCTTCATCGACCGCCTGCCGGGCCAATTCGGGAGTCGCGCCGCTGCTCATCACGTCGAGAGGCATGGCATGGGCAACGTACTGCCCGCCCTCTTTCCAGATGTGGACCGTTACGTCGAGATGCATGATCCTATTCTACCCCCAGCAGGAAGCTCGCCCCCTTCCAGATCCACCAGAGGCCGACAAACCGGAAGACCCAGAGGAGGGCGCGCACGCCCAGCAGGAAGAAGTTGTGGACCGGGAACGGCACCTCCACGGGGGAGCGCTCCGGCGCCAGCAGCCCCAGAAGATAGCCGAACGCCGCCAGGTTCACCGTGATGCCGATGAGCAGCCGGAACCAGGCGGTCACCGTGGCCAGGGGGACGTCGCGCCCCAGGGCGGTGAGGAGCAGGGCGCCCAGGAGCAGCAGCAGGGGGACGAAGATCCCCAGGCGGAGCGGCCAGCGCCAGGCATCGAGGATGGCGAAGTACTTCGCCGCGCCGCGCCGGTGCCCGGGGCAGCAGCGGGCGCGAAGCGTCTCCTTGCCGGCCCGCACCTCCAGGACCTCGGACGGCGCGTCCGGCGCCAGCACGCGGTTGCACCAGACGCACTTCACGGGCAGCACCCGCGTCATGTACGGCCGCGCCAGCCGCCGGTGCCCCACCATCAGGGCGACGCCGGCGAGGAGCGACAGCCAGACCGGCTCCGGGTGCCCTACATAGAGGTAGAGGACCAGCGGGATGAAGAGGAAGAGGAGGACCCCGGTGATCTGGACCGCCAGCGGGCGGGCGCGCGGCGGCGTGGCCGGTGAAGGGTGGGAGGCCATTTCACCGGCCTCAGATGTGGCAGGAGGCCAGGCCGCGCTTCTCCAGATACTGCTGGTGGTACTCCTCGGCGCGGTAGAAGATCTGCGCGGGCTCGACCTGGGTCACGATCGGCCGGTTGAAGCGGCCGCTCTTGTCCAGCGTCTCCTTGGACTCCCGCGCCGCCCGCTCCTGCTCGGGGGTGTGGAAGAAGATGGCCGAGCGGTACTGCG
>DASPJI010000589.1:0-5027 GCA_035628695.1 Thermoanaerobaculia bacterium
GGGGAGCGGAAGCGTTGCCCCACGAGCGCGCGTTGCGGATCGACGCCGCGGTGCTGGAGGGGCCATGCGCAGGTGATCCACCACCTCTCGCCGGTCCGGGCAATCTCGCTTATGTCCTCTACACATCGGGCTCCACCGGCCGGCCCAAGGGGGTGGCCGTCGAACACCGCAGCCCGGTCGAGCTGGTGCACTGGGCCTGGGACGCTTTCTCCGGCGAGGAGCTGGACGGCGTGCTGGCTTCGACCTCGATCTGCTTTGATCTCTCCGTTTTCGAGCTGTTCGTTCCCCTCTCCCGCGGCGGCACGGTGCTCCTGGCGGAGAACGCCTTGGAGCTGCCAAGCCTCCCCGCCGCCGGGCAGGTAACGCTCATTAACACGGTCCCTTCGGCCATGTCAGAGCTGGCTGAAGGCCACCTGCCGCCGGGCCCCTGCACAGTCAATCTGGCCGGCGAGCCGCTTCAACCCGAACTGGTGCGGCGGATCTACCGGCATGAACAGGTACGGCGGGTGCTCAACCTCTATGGCCCGTCGGAGGACACGACCTACTCGACCTGGGACCCGGTGGAGAAGGGCGCGGAGCGGGTCACCATCGGGCGCCCGCTGCACAACACGCGAGCCCATCTGGTGGACCGGCTGCTCCAGCCGGTGCCGGTGGGAGTGCCCGGTGAGCTGTGTCTTGAAGGGGCCGGCCTCGCCCGCGGCTATCTAGGACGACCGGATCTGACGGCCTCCCGGTTCGTGCCCGCTCCCCTGGGCGGATCGGGCGAACGTCTCTACCGCACGGGCGATCTGGCCCGGAGGCTGCTCGACGGCCGCCTCGAGTTCCTCGGCCGCCTGGACCACCAGGTGAAGATCCGCGGCTTCCGGATCGAGCTGGGGGAGGTCGAGTCGGTGCTCGCGGAGCATTCCGAGGTCCGCGAGGCAGTCGTGGTTGCGCGGGACGACCTCGCCGGCGGCCGGGCGCTGGTCGCCTACGTCGTGGCGCGGCCCGAGGGCGATCTGGTCCTGGGCGAGTTGCGGAGCTGGCTGCGGTCGAAGCTCCCCGCCTCCATGGTGCCGGCGTTCCTCGTCCTGCTCCAGGCCTTGCCGCGGACACCCAACGGCAAGGTCGACCGCCGCGCCTTGCCACGTCCGCTCCAGGCCGCGCAACCGGACACGTTGGCGCCACGGACGCCGGTGGAGGAACTGGTGGCGGGGATCTGGGCGGATCTCCTGGGTCTCGACCGTGTGGGGCCGGACGACAACCTCTTCGAGCTCGGGGCCCATTCGTTGCTGGCCATGCGGTTCGCTTCCCGGCTGCGGCAGCTTTTCGGCTGCGAGCTACCGCTGCGGCACTTCTTCCAAGACCCTACCGTCACCTGCCTTGCCGCTCGACTGGAGGCGGCGAGAGAGTCAGGCGGCGGCAGGGAGGTGCCTTCACCTCTGGTACGCATCGCTCCAGAGTTACGAGAGAGGCCTCTGCCCCTCTCGTTCGCACAGCAGCGCCTCTGGTTTATCGATCAGCTCGAGCCGGGTAGTCCGCTGTACAACATGCCTGTGGCTCTACGTGCCGAAGGGCCGCTCGACTGTGGTGTGCTGGCGCTCACCCTCGGGGAGATCGTGCGTCGCCACGAAGGCTTGCGCACGGTCTTCGCCGTGCTGGAAGGTTCGCCGGTGCAGGCGATCCAAGCCGCAGCCCCCTTCATTCTGCCTGTAGTGGACCTCTCGGGGCTGACGGAGAGCCGGCGCGAGGCTGTGGCCCTGAGCCTGGCCGGCGAAGAGGCCGGCCGCCCGTTCGACCTCGCCCGTGGTCCGCTGCTGCGCGGCCTGCTGCTGCGGCTGGCCGGAGAGGACCACGTCGCGGCCCTGACCCTGCATCACATCGCCAGCGACGGCTGGTCCATGGGCATCCTGGTCCGCGAGTTGGCGACGCTCTACGCAGCGTTCGCCCAGGGCAGGCCTTCGCCATTGCCGGAGCTGCCGGTGCAATACGCGGACTTCGCCGTCTGGCAGCGCTCCTGGCTCAACGGCGAGAGGCTGGAGAACGAGATCTCTTTCTGGCGCCGGCAGCTCGCCGGTCTGCCGCCATGGCTGGAGCTCCCCACCGACCGGCCTCGTCCCGCGACACAGAGCTTTCGTGGCGCTACCCGGCTCGTGCGGCTGCCGGCCGGGCGCATCCGACAGGTGCAGGCCCTGAGCCGGGACGAAGGAGCGACCCTCTTCATGGTGCTGCTGGCCGCATTACAGGCTCTCCTGGCACGGTACAGCCGGCAGCAGGATCTCGCGGTAGGCAGCCCGATCGCCGGACGCAACCGCGCTGAAACGGAAGGGGTGATCGGGTTCTTTGTCAACACACTGGTGCTGCGCGGCGAGGTGACCGGCGGCACGTTCCGTGAGCTGCTCGGCCGGACCCGCGAAACCGCGCTGGCCGCCTACGCCCACCAGGACGTGCCGTTCGAGAAGCTGGTCGAGGAGCTCGCGCCGGAGAGAAGCCTGGCCCATGCCCCCCTGTTCCAGATGATGCTGGTCTTGCAGAACGCTCCCGCCGAGGCGCTGGAGCTCCAGAGCCTGCGGTTGCGGCCGGCGGGCGTTCCCGGGACGACGGCGAAGTTCGATCTCACCCTATCTCTGGGGGAGCACAACGGCGAGTTGAGCGGTGGGATTACCTACGCCACGGATCTGTTCGACGCCGTCACCATCGACCGTCTGACCGGACACTTCGAGAGGCTGCTCACCGGGGCTCTCGAGAGCCGCGAGCAGCGGCTCTCGGAGATCTCCCTGCTGACTTCGGCGGAGCACGAGCAGGTGGTGGTGGAGTGGAACGACACCACGCACCCGTTCGGCGAGCCCTCGTGTGTGCACCACCTGATCGCCGCCCGGGTCGCCCAGGCTCCCGAAGCCGAGGCGGTGGTCTGCGCGGGCCGCAGCCTGAGCTTCGGCGAGCTCGGCCGGCGGGCCGCCGGCCTCGCCCGCCGCCTCAGAGAGCAGGGCGTCGGGCCCGAGGTCCCGGTAGTCCTCTTCCTCGATCGCTCGGTGGAAACCATCGTGGCTCTCGCCGGCGTGCTCGCGGCGGGAGGCGCCTATGTACCCGTCGATCCCACCTACCCGCCGGAATGGGTCGCCTGGGTGCTCGCGGACTCTCGGGCGCCCGTGGTCGTCACCACCTCCAGCCTCGCCGGAAGGTTGCCCGCGGGCACGCCCACCTTGCTCCTCGAAGAGGTGGCGGAGAGCGACGCGACCTTCGACAGCGCCGCGGGTCCGGACCATCCGGCCTACCTGATCTACACCTCCGGCTCGACCGGCCGGCCCAAGGGAGTCGTGGTCCGCCACGGCTCGCTGATGAATCTGACGCGGGCGCTGCGCGAGATGGTCTATCGAGACGACGCAGGCCCGCTGCGGGTGGGCGTCAATGCCTCGTTCGCCTTCGACGGCTCGGTCAAGCAGATCGTGCAGCTCGCCTGGGGCCATTGCCTCCACATCTTGCCCCAGGATGTGCGCCTCGACCCCGTAGCGATGGTGGAGACCGTCCGCCGGCAACGGCTCGACGTGCTCGACTGCACGCCCTCACTGCTCCGTCCACTCCTCCAAGCCGGTCTGGGCGAGGGTGACGCCGCGCCCGCCATGGTCCTGGTGGGCGGCGAAGCCGTGGACGCCGAGTTGCGCGACCTCGCCCTCACCCGCACGCGGACCCGCTTCTGGAATGTGTACGGACCCACCGAGTGCACGGTGGACACCGTGGCCGCGCCCTTCGCGGCGGGTACGTCGTCGTCCCGCATCGGTCTGCCGCTTTCGAACGTTCGGGTCTACGTCGCCGACAGCCCGGAGGACCTCGCCCCCCTGGGGGTGCCTGGCGAGCTCCAGGTGGGCGGGGCGGGGCTGGCCCGCGGCTACCTGGGGCGGCCCGATCTGACAGCTGAACGGTTCATCCCCGACTCATTCGGCGGCGGCGCCGGCGAGCGTCTCTACCGCACGGGCGACCTCGTGCGCTGGCTGCCCGACGGCTCCCTGGACTTCCTCGGCCGCCTGGACCATCAGGTCAAGATCCGCGGCTTCCGCATCGAGCTGGGAGAGATCGAAGCCGTGCTGGCGGCGCTGCCCGCGGTGCGGAAGGCTCTGGTGGTGGCGCGGGAAGACACGCCCGGCGCCCGCCGGCTCGTGGCCTATGTGGTCGGTGAGGTCACGGCCGACGCTCTACGCCGGGCCCTGCGGGAGCGGCTGCCGGAGCACATGGTGCCCGCCGCCTTCGTGATGCTCGCGGAGCTGCCCCTCACCCCCAACGGCAAGGTGGATCGGAAAGCTTTGCCGGCTCCCGACGGCCACGCTGCGGAAAAGAGCTATCAGGCGCCACGCACGCCCATGGAACAGATCCTCGCCCGAATCTGGAGCGAGCTCCTCGATCTCGAAAGAGTCGGGGTGGACGAGAGCTTCTTCGACCTGGGCGGCCACTCGCTGCTGGCGACGCGCCTGGTATCACAGCTACGGAACACCCTGCGACTGGAAGTGCCGCTGCGGACCCTGTTCGAGGCGCCGACCGTGGCGGAGCTGGCTCGGCGGGTGACAGCCCTCCAGAGCGAGCAAGTGGCCGAGGCGATGCCGATCCGTCCGGTGCCGCGCGACGGCGAGCTGCCGTTGTCCTACGCGCAGCAGCGGCTCTGGTTCCTCGACCGCATGGTTCCGGACAACCCGTTCTACAACGTGTACCACCCGGTCGAGTTGTCCGGGACCATGGACGTCGAAGTACTGCGGCGCAGCTTCCATGAGATCGCGCGGCGTCATGAGGTGCTGCGGACGACCTTCGACGCGGTGGAAGGTCGGCCGGTCCAGGCCATTGCCCCCGAGGTGGGGCTGGACCTCCCGCTGATCGACCTCCAGGGGCTACACGGCGAACGGCGGCGGGAGGAGCTGTCGCGGCTCTCCTGGGAGGAGGGACGCCGGCCGTTCAACCTGCTCCGGGGGCCGATGCTGCGGCTGCATGGGGTGCGCCTGGAGCCCGAGCACCACGCCCTCCTGGTCACCATGCACCACATCGCCACGGACGGCTGGTCCATG
>DASPJI010000590.1:0-5442 GCA_035628695.1 Thermoanaerobaculia bacterium
TCCAGGCCGGCGAGGGCCTCGTGCAGGGTGGCGAGAGTCAGCTCCTGCTCGCTCGCCGCGTCCGTCACCTCGCCGGCGAGCCGCGGGCCGGTCTGCGCCAGGCGGTCCACCACCCGTTTGCGGGAGGCCACCGGCGTCTTCACCACCAGGACACAGGGGGAGAGAGGGGAATCGGTCTGTCGGGTCGGCACGCGCGAAGACTATCGCACTGGCGCGTCAGGGGGCGTTGGAGAGACGATCCCAGTCGGAGGAGGAGCGCCGCGTGTCGGTCCTCCGGGCGCCTTTCCTCCAGATCAGGGCCAGGGGGATGACGATGCAAAGCGCGCCGGCCAGCCCGAGGGCGCCGGCAGTCATGAACATGGCCACCATCATGCCCGAGCCGAAGGGATCTCCCCCTCCCTGATTCGCGTACCACATCTCTCTCAGCCCATCGACCTGGCCTGGGAGGAAGAACAGCATGGCGATGGCCAACAGGGGGACCAGCACGACGAACAGCAGCGCCAGGATGAAGGGGTGCCGCGAGCGGAGGCAGAGGCTCACGACGAAGACGGCCAGCGCCGCCAGGAACAGTAGGACCAGATAGTCCATTTCGAAGTCTCCCTGGTCCGTCAGTTTACTCCCATACGACTTGACCTCGCACGTAATTGATCCGGCCTCCCTCCCGGTGTGAACTGTCGATGCGGCGAATGACTCGCCGCTCGACCGAGATGGAGGCTTTGCCGATGAAACCGATCCTTCGTTTCACCCTGCCGCTGCTGTTCGTCTCCCTGGCCACCCCCGCCCTTGCCGGCGAGTGCAAGAAGATCCGCGCCGAGATCGTCGATGTCCAGGTGACCGAGGGGTGCACCAGCCCCAACCGGTTCTGCGCCGCCGGGACGGTCAAGGGCAACCACGGGCTCAACGGCACCACCTATTTCCGGATGGACGGTGCGGTGCGCGGCCCGGCGACGGCGCCGGGGTCCATCGCCACCAGCGGCATCCTGACCTACACCACCGATCGCGGCACCCTGACGGCGCGCGAGAGCGGGCTCTCCGGATTGATCGAGTCGCCGGAGGAGGGTTTCTTCACCTCGTTTCAGGAGGTCCTCGAAGGGACCGGGGACTACGCCGGCGCCACCGGCCACCTCTGGGTCCTGGGCCACCGGATCGAGGACCTCTTCGTGAGCGAGGTCAGAGGGGAGATTTGCCAGCCATAGACCCTTGCGCATAATGAGGCTTTCATGAAGCGGATGGGCGCGGCGCACGCCGCGCCCATCCGCCCGGGAGCTCTCATGACGATCGACCGAAGCACCTCGCGGCCCCCACGCACAGCTTTTGGAGAGGTCTTGCGCACGTATCGCCGCGGCACGGGCCAGCCGCAGCTCGAGGCCGCCCTCTCCGCCGGCATCTCGCAGCGTCACCTCAGCTTCCTCGAGACCGGCCGCGCGCAGCCGAGCCGCGGCGTCGTGCTGGCGCTCGGCGGCACGCTGGGGCTGTCGCTGCCGCAGCAGAACGAGCTGCTCCTCGCGGCTGGCTACGCGCCGATCTTCAAGCCCGAGCGCGACCCGAAGGAGCTGGAGCTGATCGAGCGGGCGCTCCTCGCCTTCCTGGACGTGCACGAGCCCTTTCCGGCGCTGCTGCTCGACGAGGGGGTGTGGATCAAGAAAGGGAACCGCGGCGCGGCGCGCCTCTGGTCGGCGGTGCGGGGCGTTCCCATTCCGGAGGTGCCGCAGGACAACATCTTCGAGGTGATGCTGCGGCGGGGTCCTGGGCGCGAGAAGCTGGAGAACTGGAGCGAGGCGGCCGCCTGTCTCCTGCGCCGCTACATGGCGGAGCAGGCGCGGTCCGGCCGCGGGCTCTCCGAGGCCGCCGCGGCGCTGGCCCGCAATCGCGAGGTCAAGCGCCTGCTCCGGCAGGACCCCGAAGCGCCGCCGCCGCCGGTCGTGCTGCTCAAGTATCGCTTCGACGACGCGCGCCTGAATCTGTTCATCGTCATCGCCAGCCTGCAGGCGCCGCTCGATACCCGTCTGGAAGACCTGCGCGTCGAGCTGTTCATCCCCGCCGACGAAGCGACGGCGGAGTGGTTCCGGCGGGAGGCGCAGGGCTGAGCCGTGCCAGCCACATCCACGTGTTACCATCGCTCCATGCCGAGAGCCACCGTCGCCGTACCCATTCCCGAAGATTTGGCGCGCCAGCTGCCAGCGGATCCTGCCGAGCGCGACCAGGTACTGGTCCTCGGAATTCGGGAATGGAAGGTGCGCCAGGCGCTGGAGGCTTACAAGCGCGGCGAGGGCTCGCTGGCGTTTGCCGCCCGCCAGGCCGGCGTCTCTTTCCGTGAGATCATTCCCTTGGCCTACGCCTATGGGCTGACGCCGAAGGTCGATTCCACGGATCTCGAAGCCTCAGAGGATTGGACCTCCCACCTTTGATCGTCGTAGCGGACGCGGGTCCGCTGCTGGCGCTGGCCAAGACCGATGGGCTTGGGGTTTTGTTCCGGCTCTACCCGAAAATCTATTCTCCTCCCGCAGTCTACGAAGAAGTCGTGACCGCAGGGCACCGCCTGTCGGCCCCGGATGCCGCCATTGTCGAAGAGTGCTTCCGTTCCGGGCATCTCGAATTGTCGGAGCCTACGCGAGCCTCGTTGCCCGTGTCGCGCGAATTGGGAAGGGGAGAGGAGGAGGGCATCCGACTGGCGTTGCAGAAAGGAGCCGACTGGCTCCTGATGGATGACCTCGATGCCCGACGGGCGGCAGAGGCCTGCTTCCGCGCCGCAGGAGCCGGAACCCGAGTTCAGGGGACGCTCGGGGTCATCGTCTCGGCCTACCAGCAGAACCATCTCGGACGCCTGGAGGCTATCGAGATCGTCGAGAGACTGAATCAGCGCCTCGATGTCTGGATCAGCCCTGCCCTGTGCCGGCGGGTGATCGATCTCTTGAAAGAGGGCTGAGCTCTCTACCGGATCATCGCCGCCGGATCACCGCGAGCGGTGGCGGAGGGCGAAGGCGGAGGGGCGCTCGCCCTAGCGCTGGTGGAAGGCGTTCAAGAAGTGCGCGACGCTCTTGAAGCCGACGGCGTAGGCGATCTCGCCCACCGTGCCGGCGCCGGTCTTGAGGAGCTGCTCGGCGCGCTGCAGGCGTAGCGACCGGATCAGATCGGAGGGGGGCGCAGCCCTGGAGCTTAGCTGGATGCGCCCTCAGATGGTGGAGTGAAGAACAGCTGAACCTCATCCAACTCGAGATAGGCGTCCTTAACCTTTTTGATTCTGCCGGTGACCCGAATGGGGGCGCCCTTTTTCAAGATGCCGAGTTCCTTGTAGTCAGAGAGTTTTACTTCGCAGTAGATGTACTCCCCAATCGGCCCCCCAATGACGAGAAGCAGCAAGACGTTATCGCCTCCCTTCGTCTCTGCGTTGGAGAGTTTCGAGTCCCATTCGACATGGAGACCCTCGTAGTTCTTCGCCACTTGATTCTTTTGCAAGGGAGGGGCATCACTCACTGTTTCGCGGATTTCCGAAATCGAGATTGGAGTGATCCGCGTTATGGGTGCTGGAGTCGCTACTGGCGTTTCGCTTGACTTCAATGCTGGCGCGGTGGTCGAGCTACTGCCATGAGTCTGCGAAGCTTGGACGACTATCACTTGCGGAGTAGGGGGACCGGCCTTCTTCTTGGCAAGTCTCCAGATAATTGCCGATATCGTGGACAGAGCGACTACGCCGGCTCCGGAGAATATCCACTCCTTGTTGCTCATTAGATACTCGAACACGAGACTATCCTCCGTCTGCACCGATCTTAGGGCTCGACATGCTCGGTTGTGTCGGTAAGGCTTGGCGATGCTTCCCTGAGCATGCCTGTGCTGCTGGTGGCCTCTCAAACGTCAGTACGTCGGCAGTTTAAGGCGCTTTTAAGACGAGGGTCAAGGCGGCAATGGCTGTCGTCCTGACTGCTTGTTCCGAAGAGGAATGGGGGGAGACCCTTTGTCACCGCGAGCGGTGGCGGAGGGCGAAGGCCGAGGGGCGCTCGCCGTAGCGCTGGTGGAATGCGTTGGAGAAGTGGGCGACGCTCTTGAAACCGACGGCGTAGGCGATCTCGCCCACCGTGCCGGCGCCCGTCTTGAGGAGCTGCTCGGCGCGCTGAAGGCGTAGCGAGCGGATCAGGTCGGAGGGGGACTCGCCGGTCAGGGCGCGCAGCTTGCGCAGGAGATAGGAGCGGTCGCAGCGCAGCGCCGCGGCGAGCGCCTCGACGGTCAGCTCGGGATCGCCCAGGCGCTCCTCGATCACCGCCTGCGCCCGCGCCACGAAGGCTTCGTCCGCCGGGGTAGCCGCCGGGGTCGCCGCGGCCGTGGCCTCGATCTCCCTGGCACGGAGCGGCTGCGGCACGCCTGTGAGCCGCTCCGCCAGCCGCCGGCGGGAGGCGATGAGGTTGTCCACCCGCGCCTTGAGCTCCCACGGGTCGAACGGTTTGAGGAGGTAGTCGTCGGCCCCTTCGCGCAGCCCCTGGAGCCGGCTCTCGGGCGAGGCCTTGGCGGTGAGGAGGATGACCGGCACGAGCTCGAGCTCGGGCTCCAGGCGCAGGGCGCGGAAGAGGGCATGGCCGTCGAGCCCCGGCATCATGATGTCGCTGACCACGAGGTCGGGGACGGAGCGGCGCGCCTGCGCGAGCGCTTCGGCGCCGTCGGCGGCCTCGACCACCCGATAGCCGGGCTCCAGGTGGCGCCGGATGTAGGCGCGGATGTCGGCGTTGTCGTCCACCACCAGCACGGTCATCCGCTCATCGTCTGGCGCGGGCTGGATGCGGCCGGGCTCGGGCAGGGGCGGCAGGGGGGTAGGAAGGGCGCGGGACCTGACGGGTGCCTGGTCCGGCGCCTCCGCGGGCGCCGCGGCGGGCGGGGCGGTCTCGTCCAGGAGCTCGGCGGGGAAGTGGTCCCGGCCTCGCCGCAGGGTGACGGTGAAGCGGGCGCCCTTCCCTTCCCTGCTGGCCGCCGCGATCGAGCCGCCGTGCAGCTCCACCAGATGGCGGGCGAGGGCCAGGCCGAGGCCCACCCCCGGCGAGGGGCGCCGGTCCGCGGACTCCACCTGATAGAAACGGTCGAAGACACGGTCCACCTGGTCCGCCGGGATGCCGGGGCCGCTGTCCTCGACGGTCACCTCCACCCTGCCCGAGCCGGGGGGCGCCGTCAGGGCCACGTCCACCCGGCCGCCGGGCGGCGTGAACTTGAGGGCATTGCTCAGCAGGTTGTCGAACACCTTCTCCAGCTCCGCCGCGTCGAAGTAGAGCTCGGCCCTCCCCTCCTGCAGCCGCAGCGAAAGCTCGACGCGGCACCGCTCCGCCAGGGGGAGGAACGACTCGACGCGCTGGCGCAGCAGCGCCGCGAGGTCGCCGCGGCGCACCTTGAGCCGGAGCTGTCCGGCGTCATGTCTGGCGAGGTCGAGCAGTTGGTCCACCAGACCGAGCAGGCGCTGGGAGT
>DASPJI010000591.1:0-2611 GCA_035628695.1 Thermoanaerobaculia bacterium
GGCGGAGCCGGAGACGGGGCTCGAATGCCCGCCGGGCCGGGTGGGGGAGATCTGGATCGCCGGTCCGAGCGTCGCCCGCGGCTATTGGCGCAACGCCGAGGCCACCGCGCGCGACTTCGGGGCGGTGTTGACCGGGCTTCCTGGCGAAGTGGACGGGCCGTTCCTGCGCACCGGCGACCTGGGTTTCGTGGCGGACGGCGAGCTGTACGTCACCGGCCGGCTCAAGGACCTGGTGATCATCCGCGGGCGCAATCACTACCCGCAGGACCTGGAGCTGACGGCGGAGTCGAGCCATCCGGACCTGCGGGCCGGGTCGGGGGCGGCGTTCGCGGTGGAGGTGGAGGGGGAGGAGCGGCTGATCCTGGTGCAGGAGGTGGAGCGCCGCCTGCGGGGTGACGTCTCCGAGGTGGCCGAGGCAATCCGCCAGGCGGTGGCGGCGGAGCACGAGGTGCAGGTCTGGGAGGTGGTGCTGGTGCGTCCGGGTGGTGTGCCCAAGACCTCCAGCGGCAAGGTGCGGAGGAGCGCCTGCCGGGCGGCTTATCTGGAAGGTGAGCTGCCGGTGGTGGGGCGGAGCGCGTTGAGCTCCCGACAGCTTCCGGCGGAGAGGGTGGTGGTGCCTCCCCCCCTGGGTGGGTGGACGGTAGGGAGCGGGGGAGGTCAGGAGGGGGGTTTTCTCCCTTGGCTGCGGGAGAGAGCGGCGCGGCTGCTGGGGATGGCGCCGGCGTCTCTAGAACTGGACCGGCCACTCACCGCCCTGGGTCTCGACTCCCTCTCGGCGGTGGAGCTCAAAGGGCAGGCCGAGGTGGCCCTGGGTGTCGAGCTGCCCCTGGCCGACCTGCTCCAGGGGGCGAGTCTGGGGGAGCTGGCGGAGCGACTGGAGGGTGGCGCCAGCCTCGGCGAGGTGCCGCCCTTGCGGGCTCTGCCACGCGAAGGGGACCAGCCGGTCTCGTTCGGTCAGCGCTCGCTCTGGTTCCTGGAGCGGCTGGCGCCGGAGGCCGGGGCGTACAACATCGCCGTGGCGGCGCGGGTCGTCTCCGGAGAGTTGGATGTAGAGGCTTTGGGACGCGCCCTGGCGCGGCTGGTGGCCCGGCACGAGGGGCTGCGGACAGTCTTCCCGGCTCCGGATGGCAAGCCGGTGCAGCGGGTGCTGCCGAAGGTTCCTGTTCTCGTGGAGGAGGGTTCGAGAGCTGAAGCCTGGCGTCCCTTCGACCTCGAGCACGGGCCGCTGCTGCGGGTAGTCCTCGACGGTCCCGTGGTGCTGTTCGTCGTGCATCACATCGTCTCTGACTTCTGGTCCCTGGCGGTGGCGGCCCGCGAGCTGTCGGCGCTCTACCGGGAGGAGACCGGCGGGCCGGCGGCGAACCTCCCTCCTCTGCCGCTGTCCTACGTGGATTTCACCCATTGGCAGGCGGCGACCCTCGCCGGGCCGCGAGGGGAAGCGCTGTGGGAGCAGTGGCGAGAGCGCTTGGCGGGCCTGCCCGATCTGGAGCTGCCGACGGACCGGCCGCGTCCGCCGGTCCAAACCTGGAGTGGCCTGGCCCGAGGAGTGGAGATCCCCGCTACCGAGGCGGACGCGGTCCGCTCGCTGGCGGCGCGGCACGGGGCGACGATGTTCACAGCGCTCCTCGCGGCCTTCCAGACCCAACTCGGCCGCTATGCCGGCCAGGACGACTTCGCCGTGGGCTCGCCGACCGTGGGCCGCGGCGCTCCGGAGCTGGACGGCCTGATCGGCTACTTCGTGAATCCCGTTCCCCTGCGGGCGGACCTCGCGGGGAACCCCTCCTTCGGCATCCTCCTGGACCGGACGCGGCGGACCGCCGTCGAAGGGCTCGCCCACTCCGGCTTCCCCTTCGCACTGCTGGCGGAGCGGCTCCGCCCGGCGCGCGATCCGGCCCGGCTGCCGGTCTTCCAGGCGCTGCTCGTGCTGGAGCAGCGGCGCGCCGGCGATCCCCCCGGCATGCCCGCCTTCGCCCTAAGCGAGGACGGCGCCCGTATCCCCTTCGCGGACCTGGAGCTTGAGTCGGTCCGCCTGGAGGAGCGGCGGGCGCAGCTCGAGCTGTCGCTGAGCGCCGCGGAGCTGCCCTCTGGCGGGTTGGGGATCTCCCTGGAGGTCAATGCCGATCTGTTCGACGGTGCTACGGCCGAGCGCATGCTGGGCCATCTGCGAACCCTGCTGGCCGCGGCTGCCGCCGATCTGGATACGCCGCTCGATCTCCTGCAGTTGCTGACCCAGCTGGAGCGTGCGCAGCTCTCGCGCGACTGGAGCACGGCGCCGGTGGTGGCGGTTCCGGATCTCTGTCTGCACGAGTTGGTGGCGGAGCAGGCCCTGCGGAGGCCTGAGGCCGAGGCCGTGGTGGCTGGCGACGAGAGCCTGACGTATCGCGAGCTGGTGGAGCGGGCGCGGGCGCTGGCGGAGCGATTGCGGGGGCTTGGTGTCGAGCCAGAAAAGCCCGTGGCCCTGTGCGTCGAGCGGTCGGCGGAGATGATCGTGGGGGTGCTCGGCATCCTGGAGGCCGGGGGGGTGTATCTGCCCCTGGACCCGGACCACTCGGCGGCGCGGCTGGGATTCGTGCTGGAGGACGCTGGAGCGGCGGCGGTGGTGACGGACGCG
>DASPJI010000592.1:0-6041 GCA_035628695.1 Thermoanaerobaculia bacterium
GCAGGCCGCCCGCCGCGGCCGCGCGGGCGAGGACCACCGCCGTCCGCGCGTCGGGATGGGATTGGAGCGCGGCCTCGATCTCCCCCGGCTCGACGCGGAAGCCCCGGACCTTCACCTGGTGATCGATGCGGCCCAGCAGCTCCAGGTGTCCGTCCGGCAGCCAGCGCGCCAGGTCGCCCGTGCGGTACAGCCGCTCCCCCGGCTGGCCGGCGAAAGGATCGGGGACGAAGCGCTCCGCCGTCAGCCCGGGACGCCGCAGGTACCCCCGGGCCAGCCCGTCCCCGGCCAGGCAGAGCTCGCCGGCGGCTCCCAGGGGCACCGGCTCCACGCCGCCGCGCTCCAGCAGGTGCACCCGGGTCCCGGTCAGCGGCCGGCCGATGGTGACCCGGCCGCCGCGCACGGCGACGATGAACGTCGAGTAGGTCGTGTCCTCCGACGGGCCGTACAGGTTCAGCACCCGCTCCACCTGTGGATGCTCGTAGATCCGCTCCACGAGCCGGACTTTGAGCGCCTCCCCCGCCAGGTTGACCGTCCGCACCGACGCCGGCAGCGGTCCGGCGGCCAGCTCCGCCATCGTCGAGGGGACGGTGTTGATCAGTCGTACCTCGTCCCGGGCCGCCAGCTCCGGCAGCTCCAGGGCGTTGGCCGCCAGCACCACCCGGCCGCCGTACGCCAGGGGCACGAACAGCTCGAACACCGACAGGTCGAAGCTGATGGAGGTGGCCGCCAGCACGCCCGACAGCTCCTCGGCGGTGAACACCCCGCCGGCCCACTCCACCAGCGCCACGGCGCTGCGGTGCTCGATGGCCACCGCCTTGGGGCGGCCAGTCGAGCCCGACGTATAGATGAGGTAGGCGAGGTTGCCGGGCAGCACCAGCGGCTCGGGGTCCAATTCGCTCTCCGCGGCGGGCACCGCGGCGAGGAGCTCGCGGGTGACCAGCGCCGTCAGGTCCGCATCCTCTGCCATCAGCTCCAGACGGGCGGCCGGATAGGCGGGGTCCAGCGGCACGTAGGCGCCGCCCGCCTTGAGGATTCCCAGCAGCGCCACCACCATGGCGGCGGACCGCTCGAGCCGCACGCCTACCCGGTCCTCGGGGCCGACGCCCAGACGCCGCAGGTGGTGGGCCAGCCGGTTGGCCCGGCGGTTCAGCTCGCCGTAGCTCAGCCGCTCCGCCGCCGTCACCAGCGCTTCGGCTCCGGGCGTCAGGGCCGCCTGGCGCTCGAAGAGCCGGTGCAGGCAGAGCCCCTCCCCCCTCTCCCGGCCGGTGTCGTTCCATTCCACCAGCAGGGCATGGCGCTCGGCCCCGGCCAGCAGGGGCACCTCCGCCGGAGGCAGCCCGGGATCTCTGGCCACGTCTTCCAGCAGGCGCTCCAGGTGGGCCAGCAGCCGGTCGATGGTCACGCCGTCGAACAGGTCGGTGCCGTACTCGGCGCCCAGCTCCAGGCCGTCCCGCTCCTCCCGCACCTCGAGAGTCAGGTCGAACTTCGCCGTGCCGGTGCCCACCGCCAGGCCGGGAGCCTCCGTCCCGGAGCCGCGCGGCCCGCCCGTGGCCGGCAGCGACAGCATCACCTGGAAGAGCGGCGCGTGGCTGAGGTTGCGCGCCACCCGCAGCTCCTCCACCAGCTTTTCGAACGGCAGATCCTGGTGGGCGTAGGCCGCCAGCGCCGTCTCCCGGACCTGGCGGAGCAGGTGCCGGAAGCACACCCCGCTCGCGAGCCCCACCCGCAGCGGCAGCGTGTTGACGAAGAAGCCGATGAGGCGCTCCACCTCCAGCCGGTTGCGGCCGGCGATGGGCGTTCCCAGCACCAGATCGTCCTGGCCCGCCCAGCGGCCCAGCAGTGCCGCGGACGCGGCCAGCAGGCTCATGAACAGCGTCGTCCCCTGCTCGCGGCCGAGCCGCCGCAAGCCGGCTTCGAGGGGTGCGGACAGCCGCCGGATATGCCGCGCTCCGCGATGGCTCGGCTGGACGGGGCGGGGCCTGTCCGCCGGCAGCTCCAACGACGCCGGCGCGCCGGCGAGTTGGCCGCGCCAGAAGGCGAGCTGACGCTCCAGCTCCTCGCCGGCCAGCCAGGCCCGCTGCCAGACGGCGAAATCGGCGTACTGGACCGGCAACTCCGGCAGCGGCGACGGCCGGCCGGCCCCGAAGGCGGCATAGAGGGCTGTCACCTCCTCCACCAGCAGATCCATCGACCAGGCGTCCGACACGATGTGGTGGAGGGTCAGCAGCAGCCACCGCGCGGGTCCGTCCGCGCCGACGAGAGTGGCGCGCAGCAGCGGACCGGCGGCCAGGTCGAAGGGGCGCGTCGCTTCCTCGCCCGCCAGCCGCAACGTCTCGGCCTTTCGGCGGCCCGCCGGCAGCGGCGCCAAGTCCACCAGCGGCAGCGGGAAGCTCCCGGCGGCCGACACCCGTTGCACCGGCCCGCCGTCCGTCAGATGGAACGTGGTGCGCAGCGCTTCGTGCCGGCGCACCACCTCGCCCAGGGCGCGGGCCAGGACCGCGGCATCGACGCCGTCGGCCAGCCAGAGGGAGAGGGGCATGTTGTAGACGGCGCTCCCCGGCTGCAACCGGTCGAGGAACCAGAGCCGTTCCTGGGCGAAGGAGAGGGGCAGAGGCCCGGTCTGTTCGGCCGGGACCAGCGGCGGCGCGGCGGCGAACCGGCCCGCCGCCGTCGCGGCCTCGACCGCCGTCGCCAGCCCGGCCACGGTGGGCGCCTCGAAGAGCATCCGCAGCGGCAGCTCGACGCCGAACGCCTCGCGCACCCGCGACATGACCCGCGTCGCCAGCAGCGAGTGACCGCCGAGCTCGAAGAAGCTCTCGTCCGCCCCCACCCGCTCGGCGCCGAGCACGGCGGCGAAGATCCCGGCCAGCAGCTCCTCCACCGGCGTGCGGGGTGCCGCGGCGGGGGCGGCTTCGGTCACGGGTGCGGGCAGGGCACGGCGGTCCACCTTGCCGTTGGGGGTGAGCGGCAGGGCGTCCAGGAGCACGAAAGCGGCCGGCACCATGTGCTCCGGCAGCCGCTCGGCGAGGAAGCGGCGCAGCTCCGCGGCGCCGGGGCGCGGCTCGGCGGTGGCGGCATAGGCCACCAGGCGGCGGTCGCCGGGCGTGTCCTCCCGCGCCAGCACCGCCGCGGCGCCGACCGCCGGGTGGGCCTGCAGCGCCGCTTCGATCTCGCCGAGCTCGATGCGGAAGCCGCGCACCTTGACCTGGTGATCGATGCGTCCCAGGTACTCGATGCGCCCGTCGGGCCGGTGGCGCGCCAGGTCGCCGGTGCGGTAGAGGCGGTCGCCGGGCCAGCCGGAAGGATCGGGCACGAAGCGCTCGGCGGTCAGGTCCGGACGGCCCAGGTAGCCCCGGGCCAGCCCCGCGCCGGCGATGCAGAGCTCACCGGGCACGCCGGTGGGCACCGGCTCGCTGCCGGGTCCCAGCAGGTGGACCCGGACGTTGGGCAGCGGACGGCCGAGCGCCGGGCGGACGGTCGCCACCGGCATCACGGTGGCGTCCACCGTGCACTCCGTTGGGCCATACACGTTGTAGACGCTGCCCGGAGCCGCCGAAGCGAGGGACGTCCAGAGATCCTCCGGGATGTCCTCGCCGCCCACCAGGACCCGGCGAGGGGCGGCGGCCGTCTCCGTCAGGCCCGCCTCCAGCAGCAGCCGGAGCTGGCCGGGGGTGCAGTCCAGGACGTCGACCCGGCGGCTCTCCAGGAGGGCGAGCAGACGGCCGGGGTCGAGACGGGACTCCTCGTCCACCAGGACCAGGGTGTGGCCGGCGAGGACCTGGATCCACTGCTTCACCGAGGCGTCGAAGGCCAGGGGGGCGTTGACCGCCACCCGGAGCGGAGCGTCGAGCCCGGCGTAGACGGTGGCGCCCAGGGACGCGAGCAGGTTCACCACCGACCCGTGCCGCACCATCACCCCCTTGGGGACGCCGGTGGAGCCGGAGGTATAGATGACGTAGGCCAGGTGCTCCGGCAACGACAGGGGCTCCGGGTCGGTGACGGGCTCGTCCAGAGCGCCGTCCAGCAAGACGAGAGGGAGGCTGGACGGCGGCAGCGCCGCGGCCGGGCCGGAGCGCGTCACCAAGGCGGCGATCCCGGCATCTTCCAGCAGGAAGGCGAGACGCTCGGCGGGATAGGAGGGATCGAGCGGCACGTAGGCTCCCCCCGCCTTGAGGATGCCCAGCAGGCCCACCACCATGGCCGCCGAGCGGTCCATGCACAGGCCGACGCGGCTCTCCGGGCCGACGCCGAGCCGCCGCAGGCGGTGGGCCAGGGCGTTGGCGCGCTGGCGGAGGTCCTGGAAGGTGAGGCGCTCGTCCCCACTCTCCACGGCCGGCGACTCCGGAGTGCGGGAGGACTGGAGGTCGAAGAGCTGGTGGAGGCAGAGCGCCGGTACGCCCATGCCGCCGGTGCCGCTGATGCTGGCAGTGTCGTTCCACTCCCGGGCGAGCTCGTGGCGCTCGGCCTCGGTCAGCAGAGGGAGATCGGAGAGCCGGCGCTCCGGCTCCGCCACCGCCGCCGCCACCAGAGTGCTCAGGTGGTGCAGGAGCCTCTCCGCCGTGCCGGCGTCGAAGAGCTCGGCGCGGTAGACCAGAGAGAGATGCCCGCCTTGCTCGCCGCCGGCGGCCGTGAGGCTGAGGTCGAAGCGGGCCGTCGCCGCCTCGTCCGGCAGCGGCCTGCCGTCCTCTAGGCCGCCGGAGGGGGTGCTCTGGAAGGTGAACATCACTTGGAAGAGCGGCGTGTGGGAGAGGCTCCGCTGCGGCTGGAGCTCTTCCACCAGGCGCTCGAAGGGGAGGTCCTGGTGCGAGAAGGCGCCGAGGGTCACCTCCCGGGTCCGCCCGAGGAGCGCGGCGAAGGAGGGATCGCCCGACAGGTCCGCGCGCAGCACCAGCGTGTTGACGAACAGTCCGATCAGCCGCTCCGCCAGCAGGTGGGTGCGGCCGGCCACCGGTGTGCCGGCGCTGACGTCGGTCTGTCCGGAGTAACGCGCCAGCAGCATCTGGAAGGCCGCCAGCAGCGCCATGAACGGCGTCACGCCGCGCTCCAGGGCGAGGCGCGCCAGGGAGCGCCAGACCTCTTCGGGCAGCGGCAGGGAGCGGACGCCGCCGCGGGCGGACTGCACCGCCGGCCGCGGCCGGTCGGTGGGCAGCTCGAGCAGCGGCGGCGCGCCGGCCAGGCGCCCGCGCCAGTAGGACAGGTGGGCTGCGAGCCGATCCTCGGTCAGGGTGCGGCGCTGCCAGACGGCGAAGTCGGCGTACTGGACCGGCAGCTCCGGCAGAGGCGAGGCCTCGCCCCGCGCGAACGCCTGAACCAAGGCGGTCACCTCCTCCGCCAGCAGGTCCATGGACCAGCCGTCCGCGACGATGTGATGGACGGTGAAGAGCAACCACTGCCCCGGCTCGCCCAACTGGAGCAGGGTGGTCCGCAGCAGCGGGCCGGCGGACAGGTCGAAGGGGCGGTCCGCCTCGTGGCCGGCGAGGCGCGAGGCTTCGGCGTCCCGTGGCGCCGCGGGGAGGGCCGAGAGGTCCACCCGGACCAGGCCCCAGCCAGTGGCGGCGGCGGATGGTCCGATCCGCTGGACCGGCCGGCCGCTTTCCATGGGGAAGGTGGTGCGCAGCGCCTCGTGGCGGCGGATCACCTCGCCCAGCGCGCTCTCCAGCAGGCGCGTCTCGAGGCCGGCCTCGAGACGCAGGGCCAGCGGGATGTTGTAGGCGGCGCTGCCGGGCTCGAGCTGGTCGAGGAACCAGAGCCGCTCCTGGGCGAAGGAGAGGGGCAGCGGCAGCTCCCGCGCTGCCGGAGCCAGAGGCTCCAGCGGCGGGAGAGCCTGGAAGGGGGCTTCCCCGGACGCCGACACCACCGCAGCCAGCCCGGACACGGTGGGCGCCTCAAAGAGTGCCCGCAGCGGCAGCTCGATGCCGAACGCCTCGCGCACCCGCGACATGACCCGCGTCGCCAGCAGCGAGTGACCGCCGAGCTCGAAGAAGCTCTCGTCCGCCCCCACCCGCTCGGCGCCGAGCACGGCGGCGAAGATCCCGGCCAGC
>DASPJI010000593.1:0-16896 GCA_035628695.1 Thermoanaerobaculia bacterium
GGCTCGGGCGGCGTGGGGAAGACCACCCTGGCCGCCTCGATCAGCGTGCTCGCCGCCCGCACCGGCCGCGACACGCTGGTGATGACCTTCGATCCGTCCCACCGGCTCAAAGACGCCCTGGGAGTGGGGGAGGAGGCGCGCTTCCAGGAGGTGCCGGTCGACTTCGACGCGCCCGGCAAGCTCCACGCGAGCCTGCTCGACGCCAGCCAGACCTTCGACCGCCTGATCGAACGCTACGCGCCGGACGAGGCGTCGCGCCGGCGCATCCTCGGCAACCGCTTCTACCAGCACCTGTCGGGGACGCTGGGGGGGATCCTCGAGTACATGGCGGTGGAGCGCCTGTTCGAAGTGGCGCTGGAGGGCCGTTACCAGCAGGTGATCCTGGATACGCCCCCCACCCGCCAGGCGCTGGACTTCCTCGAGGCGCCGGCCCGCATCATGAACTTCCTCGACAGCGGCGCCCTGCGCGTGGCGCTCAAGCCCTGGTTCGACGAGGAGGGGCACCTCAAGGCCGCCTCGCGCTGGGGCGTCCTGGGCCGGCGGGCCGAGCGCTTCCTCGACGAGGTGGTGGGGATGGACCTGCTGCGCGACATGGCGGAGTTCTTCCAGGCCTTCACCCCGCTCTTCGGCGGCTTCCGCGAGCGGGCCCAGAAGGTGGAGGAGCTGCTGCGCTCCACCCGCACCCGCTTCGTCCTGGTCTCCGGCCCCGGCGAGGAGCGCATCCCCGACACCCTCTTCTTCGCCCGCCGGCTGGAGCAGGCCGGCTACCACCTCGGCCCCATCATCGTGAACCGGGTCCATCCGCGCTTCCTGGTGGACAACGCGCCGCCGCCCTCGACCGACCCGTGCCGTCCCGACGGCTGGGAGCTCCTCGGCTGGTTCGGCGAGCGCGACCGCAAGGGCCTGGTGGAGATGGCCAAGCTCCTCTCCCGCGAGCAGCCGCTGGTGGACGTCCCCCTCCTCCCGGACGAGCCCACCGACCTCCCCGCTCTCGAAGCTCTCGGCCGCGAGGTTGAGAGCCGCCTCGAGCAGTGGGCTCGGTACCTGAGCCGGTCCTCGTAGGGGCCCCTCGACCGCCGAGCCGGGAGGGTAGCGCACATTAGTCCAAGTTGGACTATGCTCTCCGTGGAGAGGATCATACGATGAGCAGAACAATTGGAGTCGTCGAATTGCAGGAGCACTTCGACTCCGTGCTCCACAAAGTCGCCGAAGAGCACGTCCCGTACGTCCTCACCAGGGACAGCCGTCCCGAGGCTGCCCTGATCCCCTACGAAGAGTTCTTAAGGTTTCAGGCATTTCGCGAGAAGGAGGTCCTCGACCTCTTCCAGCGTGCTCAAGCCCGCATGACAGAGAAGAACGCCGGCTACTCGGATGAGGAGATCGCCGCGGATGTTCAGGCGGCCCGAAACGAATGCCCGGACTGATTCGGGCTGTAATCGACACGAGCATCCTCGTCCGCGCGTTCCTCAAACCCCAGGGGACAGTCGGTCCCATCCTGGACCGGCTCGCGGAGGGCCGTTATGCCTTCGTCTCTTCACGTCCCCTCCTGGACGAGCTGATCGATGTCCTGAATCGACCCAGACTGAGGATGAAGTACTCGCTTCGGAAAGAGGATGTCGAAGATCTCCTCAAGTTGCTGCTCCTGCGTGGCGAGGTCGTGGAACCGGCCCGGAGCATCGTGGCCTGCCGAGATCCCAAGGACGACAAGGTCCTTGAAGCCGCCGTGGAGGGCAGGGCTCAGTTCATTGTCACGGGCGACGAAGACCTCCTCGTCCTGAGCCCCTTCGAGAGCATCCTCATGGTGGGACCTTCCGAGTTCCTCCATAGCCTGCCCTCTCCTTGAACCCCTCGGCCCTGCCACGGCGTCTTGCCGCGCCGCGTCAAATCCTCTTGACATCCTTTGCCGCAGTGCGGTAAATTTCCTCTCGGACGCGGCAGACCCCTTGCAATGGTGTGCATCGGGGAGGTGGGGTGCCGCGCAACCACCGAGACGAGGAGAGATCCATGATCCGGCTGATCAAACGCTACGAGAGCCGCAAGCTCTATGACACCGAAGAGAGCCGTTATGTCTCGCTCGACGAGATCGCGGGTTGGGTGCGGCAGGGGCAGGAGGTGCGGGTGGTGGATAACGCCACGAGCGCCGACGTCACGTCCCAGACGTTGACCCAGATCATCCTCGACGAGGGCCGCAAGGGTACGTCGTTCATCCCCAGCGACCTGCTGCACGAGCTGGTGCGCATCGGCGAGAAGGCGGTGACCACCGGTATGGAGCAGGTGCAAAGCGGCGTCGACCGGCTGGTCCAGGCGTCCATCGACCGGCTCGGTCCGGTGCGGCGGGCGCGCGAGGAGATGGCGAGCCTGCGGGCGCGCCTCGAGCAGCTCGAGCATTCTCTGGCCCACCTGGAGAGCGACAGCCCCGCGGCGAGCGCGGCTCCGGAGCCGGCGGTCGTGATCGTGGGGACGACGGACCCCGATATCAAGTGATGGAGAACGCGATGAGCCAGGCTGAAATCAACACCGGCATGCCCGGGAAGGGCTTGCTGGCCGCCGGCCGCAGCCTCTGGCTGGCCGGCCTCGGCGCGGTGGCCAAGACCGCCGACGCGGACCGGGAGAGCCGTGTCCTTTTCGACCGCCTGGTCGAGAAGGGGCGCCCCGTCGAGGAGCGGGGCCGGGAGACGGTGGAGGGGTGGAGCGAGCGCACCGGCGAGACGTTCCGGGAGCTCGGCCAGCTCGTGCGGGACACGGTCGAGTACGAGAGCAAGGGCCTGTTGAAGCGCTTCGGGATTGCCACGCGGGACGACTTCAAGGTGTTGTCGAACCGTCTGGACATCCTCGCCAGGAACGTCGACGAGATGGTGGCGCGCTGGCAGGTCGAGCGGGCCGAGGCGATGTCGCCGGCAGCGCCGGCAGAGATCATTCTGACCACCGCGACGGGAACGCCCATCGCGAAGGAGGCATAGGACCATGGATACCACCAACCCGACGGACAGCCAGCAGGACAAGACCCTGCAGGACGACCTCAAGGAGTCGGCGCACCGGATCTGGCTCGCCGGCCTCGGCGCCCTCGCGGCGGCGGAGCAGGAAGGCGCTAAGATGTTCAACCGCTTGGTGGACCGCGGCCGCGACTTCGAGTCCAAGGGCCGCACCGAGGCCCGGGACACCTACGAGAAGACCCGGACCGAGGTCAAGGACACCTATGACAAGGCGCGCACCCAGGCGCAGGCCACCTGGGAGAACGTCGGCGACAAGGTCGACGAGGTGGTGACGGCGGCCCTCCACCGGCTGGGCGTGCCCACCCGCGAGGAGATCCACACCCTGACGCTGCGCGTCGAGGAGCTGAACGCCAAGGTGGAGTCGCTGAAGCCGCGGGTCACCCCGGCCGCAGCGGGCGAGCCGGCGGTCATCACCCCGGCGGAGGCCACCCCCAACCCCGAGGCCAAGATCATCGTCTAGGCGGGGGCCCCATGGGCGACGAAGAGAACAACGGTTCGGCGGACGCCGGCACCCGAGATCGAAAAATCGGCCTGGCGCTCGCCGCGGGAGCCCCGGAAGGCGCCATCTACGAGATCGGCGCCCTCCGGGCCATCGACGAGGCCCTCGACGGACTGGACCTCAACAACCTGCACGTCTACGTCGGGGTGAGCGCGGGAGCCTTCCTCTCCGCCAACCTGGCGAACAACCTGACGACGGCGCAGATGTGCCGCGCCATCGTCTCCCACGAGCCGGGCGAGCACCCTTTCCGCCCGGAGACCTTCCTCACTCCGGCGTGGAGCGAGTTCCTGCGCCGGGGCGGGATGGTGCCGGGCCTGGTGCTGGACGCCATCCGCGAGTGGATCACCCATCGCCGCGACTACACGCTGATCGAGTCGCTGACGCGGGTGTCGCGCGCCCTCCCCGTGGGGCTGTTCGACAACAGCGCGGTCCGCGACTACCTGGAGAAGATCTACAGCATCAAGGGGCGCACGGACGACTTCCGGAAGCTGGGCAAGCATCTGGTGGTGGTGGCGACCGACCTCGATTCGGGCAAGCCCGCCCGCTTCGGCGAGCCGGGTCTCGACCACGTGCCGATCTCGCTGGCGGTCCAGGCGAGCTCGGCCCTGCCGGGGCTCTACCCGCCGGTGGAGATCGACGGCCGGCACTATGTGGATGGCGTCCTCCTGAAGACCCTCCACGCGTCGGTGGCGCTCGAGGCGGGGGCCGAACTGGTGATCTGCGTCAATCCGATCGTCCCGGTGGACACGGTCCGCGCCGTGGAGCAGGGGCTGATGAAGCGCAGCAACCTGCTGAACCGAGGCCTGCCTTCGGTGCTGTCGCAGACGTTCCGCACCATGGTTCACTCGCGGCTCGAGGTGGGCATCGCCTCCTATGAGACCAAGTTCCAGGGTGCCGACGTCGTGCTCATCCAGCCGAAGCGCGACGACTACCTGATGTTTTTCACCAACATCTTCGGCTTCTCGGAGCGCCGGGCGGTCTGCGAGTACGCCTACAACTCCACGCGGCGCGACCTGCTGGCCCGCTACGACGAGCTGGCGCCGAAGCTCGCCCGGCACGGCATCACGCTGCGGCGGGACGTGCTCGAGGAGCCCAGGAAGCTGTGGGACGGCGTCGTCCTGCCGCCAGCCGCCCTCAAGGAGGAACGGCGGAAGGGGACCGGGGGGTCGGGGCACGACACGGTCCGCCGTCTGGACGACGTGCTGGCGAGGCTGGAGAAGCTGGTCGCGGAGAGGGAGGCGGAGGCCGCCGCGAACCCGCAGGCCACTCCGCAGACCCCGCAGAGCACCGAGGCCCTGGTGCCCATCGAGTCCGGCCTGCCGGCCGTGGTCAACTGACGCGATCCATTCCGATCGAAAGAAACGGCGGAGAGGGGGACCTCTCCGCCGTTCGCGCTTCAGGAGGGATTCTGCGGTTTCGGCGCCGCGAGGTCGTCCCCCGAGCCGAGCAGGCAGCGGCGGACGAACTCGAAGTGTACGACCCGCAGGTAGTCGGCGTTGCTCTTCTTGCCGAAACCGTGTCCTTCGTCCTTCGCCACCACGTACCAGACCGGCACGCCCTTGTTCTGCAACGCGGCGACGATCTGGTCCGATTCGGACATCGGCACGCGGGGGTCGTTGGCGCCCTGGGCCACGAGGAGCGGCCGGTTGATCCGGTCGACCCGGCTGGCGGGCGCGGTCTCCTCCAGGAACTGGCGCATCTTCGGGTCGCGCTCGTCGCCGTACTCGACCCGGCGCTGGTCGCGGCGGTACTCCTGGGTGTTCTGCAGGAAGCTCAGGATGTTGCTGATCCCCCAGGCGTCGTAGCCGCAGCGCAGCCGCTCGCCGTAATGGACCAGCGAGGCGAGCACCATGTAGCCGCCGTAGGAGTTGCCGGTCACCATCACCCGGGAGGCGTCGAGGTCGGGCTGGGTGGCGATCCAGTCGAGCAGCGCGCCGATGTCCTTGACCGCGTCCTCGCGCTTCTCGAAGTTGTCCAGCTTGAGGAAGCTCTTTCCATAGCCCGACGAGCCGCGGACGTTGGGATAGACCACGGCGACCCCCAGATTGTTGATCAGGTAGTTGAGGCTTCCCACGAAGTTGGGGAGGGACTGCGCCTCGGGCCCGCCATGGATGTTGATGTAGACCGGGCGCTTGCCCGGGAAGCGGTCGGCCGGCGGCCGGTAGATGAAGGAGGGTATGGTGCGGCGCGCCCCCTTCTCGTCCTTGTCGAAGGTGGGGAAGCGGACGAGCTTCGGCACGGCGAAGGTGTCGGTGTCGAGGCCGCCCACCTCGCTGGCGGTCCAGCGCGCCAGACGGCCGGTGTCCGGGTCGTAGCTGTAGACGTCCGACGGTGAGCGTGCCCAGCTCAGGTTGAAGCCGACCTCGTGCGAGCCGGGACGGGGGAGGAGCTTGCCGGCGACCCCGGGGGGCAGCTCGGGCGTGGGAAGAGACCGGCCCGTGGCCGTGTTGATCATGTGGAGCCTGCTGACACCATCATCGTTGACGAAGAAGGAGAGGACCTTGCCGTCATGGGAGAGCTCGAAGGTCTGCACATCCCACGGCACGTCGCCGGAGACGACCGTCGTCGCGCCGGTGGCCGGGTCCAGGCGGACCAGGCGCCGGAACTCGCCGTCCTTGTCGGTGGTGGTGTAGACGTAGCGGCCGTCCTTGGACCAGCGGCCCCCCTCCCAGGCGACCTGGGGCGCGTCCGGGCCGGCCTTGGGCGTCAGCGGCGTCAGCGCGCCGGTGGCGACGTCGACCGCGTGAAGGTAGGCCTCGGTGGACGAGACTCCCTGGCGGAGCAGGATCCGCTTGCCGTCGACGCTCCAGTCGAGCGGCACCCAGCTCCCCTCGAGCTCCACCACCCGCCGCTCGCTCCCCGCCACCGCCGGGTCGGTGACGTAGAGGTCGAAGTCGCGGCCGTTGCGGGAGTTGCTGACGTAGGTCAGGAGCTTGCCGTCATAGGACCAGAGGGCCTCCTCATACCGATGCTTGCCATCGGTGAAGCGGC
The DNA here is from genome assembly GCA_035628695.1 of Thermoanaerobaculia bacterium. Lineage (GTDB taxonomy): Bacteria > Acidobacteriota > Thermoanaerobaculia > Multivoradales > UBA5704 > DASPJI01. The sequence goes on from DASPJI010000593.1 coordinate 6,484, forward strand.
GGGCCTTGCCCGTCTTGCGGTCGAGCAGGAAGGCCTGGTAGTTCTCGGCTCCCCCCTCGTCCAGGGCGAAGAACAGCCGGTCGGGGTCGTTGGGCCGGTAGGCACCGCTGGGGACCGTGTCCCGGTAGAAGGTGATCTGGGTGCGGGCGCCCAGCGGCATGGACAGCTCGTGGAGCTGGAGGCTCTCGCCGAAGCGGGTGGCGACGAGCATGCGGCGCTCGGTGGGATGCCAATCGCTGATATAGGCGCCCCGGAGGTTCTCATAGGGGATGAGGTCGGCGACCCGTTCCTGGGGGATGGGTGGCACGTTGCGGGCGATGATGCTGTCCGGCACCGGGACCATGTCCGGCTCGGGCGCCGCAGGCTGAGCCACCAGGGCCCCTCCGTCCCCCGCCAGCAGGAAGGCCAGTGTCAAAGCGGCGACAGCCGAGGCCGGAAGTTTTCTTTTCATTTCAGATCTCCCATGCGTTTTACGTGCAACAAAGGCAAAGCAACAATGGCGCTTCGCGCTTCCGATAGTAACACGCTAATTAATAATATCCAGCGTATCGTTAAGGCTTCGTCGCGAGTGCGGAGGTCCCGTCCACAAAGCTTATCAGGGAGAGTCCGGACCTGGAGAGACGTTTCCATGGCCGCTGCTTGACCTCGCCTCCGCGCCGGATTTCTGATAAATTATCCACTGGCAACCCGACGGCAGCCTGGTCTCAACGGTCTCTCTCCTCCTCGCTCCGGCTTTACATGGTTGTTAATGAGATTCCGCTGAAATAGAGGTTGAGTTATTGCGATGAATGGCCACCTTCCTGACGCGACAACTCTGATCGATCTTTTGCGTGGCCGCGCCGCCACGTCGCCGGACCGTCCCGCCTTCACATTCCTGGTGGACGGTGAGGTGGAGGGCGGCCGTCTCACCTATGGCGAGCTCGACCGGCGGGCGCGGGCCCTGGCGGTCCGCCTGCAGGAGCGCTACGCTCCCGGCGAGCGGGTGCTGCTGCTCTTCGCCCCCGGGCTCGATTTCGTCGCAGCGTTCTTCGGCTGCCTCTATGCCGGCACCATCGCCGTCCCGGTCTATCCGCCGCGCGCCCAGCGTGACCAGCCGCGGCTGCGCTCGATCCTTGCGGACGCCTCGCCCCGCGCGGCTCTGACCACCTCCGACATCCTGGCCCGGGTGCGCTCCCTGGCCGAGGGGTTCCCCGAGCTCCTGGACCTCGACTGGGTGGCGACGGACGAGGTGACGGACGAGGGGGCCGGCCTCTGGCGCGTCCCCGGCATCGGCCCCGGCGACGTGGCCTTCCTGCAGTACACCTCCGGTTCCACCGGCACGCCCAAGGGGGTGATGGTCGGCCACGGCAACCTGCTGCACAACGAGGAGATGATCCGCCGCTCGTTCGAGCAGTCGGAGGCGTCGGTGGTGGTGGGTTGGCTGCCGCTCTACCACGACATGGGGCTGATCGGGAACGTGCTGCAGCCCGTCTACAACGGCGGCTCGTGCGTCCTGATGTCGCCAGCGGCCTTCCTGCAGCGCCCGCTGCGCTGGTTGGAGGCGATCCACCGCTACCGCGGGACCACCAGCGGCGGCCCCAACTTCGCCTACGACCTCTGCGCGCGCCGCGCCCTGGCCGCGCCGCCGGCAGAGCTCGACCTCTCCTCCTGGACGGTGGCGTACAACGGCGCCGAGCCGGTACGCGCCGAGACCCTGGACCGCTTCAGCCAGGTGTTCGAGCCCCACGGCTTCCGGCGGGAGGCGTTCTACCCCTGCTACGGCCTGGCCGAGGCCACCCTGTTCGTCAGCGGCGGCACGCGCGGCGTCGGGCCGGTGGTGGCGCCGCGGGAAGAGGGGGCGACCCCTCTGGTGGGGTGCGGCCGCTCGTGGATGGAGCAGGAGGTCGCCGTCGTCGACCCCGCCACCGGCGAGCGCCGCCCGGACGGCGGCGTCGGCGAGATCTGGGTGGGGGGGCCGAGCGTGGCGCTCGGCTACTGGAACCGGCCGGAGGCGACGGAGGAGACGTTCCGCGCCCGCCTCGCCGGCGACGGGGCCGGGCCCTTCCTGCGCACGGGGGACCTCGGCTTCTTCCAGGGCGGCGAGCTGTTCGTCACCGGCCGCATCAAGGATCTGGTGATCATCCGTGGCCGCAACCACTACCCTCAGGACATCGAGCTGACGGCCGAGGCGAGCCACGCCTCCCTGAAGCCGGGCGGCGGGGCCGCCTTCGCCGTCGATGTCGACGGCGAGGAGCGCCTGGTGGTGGTCCACGAGGTGGAGCGGCGGGCGGACGGCGACCCGGACGCGGCCTGCGCGGCGGTGCGCCAGGCGGTGGCCGCGGCGCACGAGGTCCAGGTCCACGAGGTGGTGCTGATCCGGGTGGGGACGCTGCCCAAGACCTCCAGCGGCAAGGTGCAGCGCCACGCCACCCGCGCCGCCTACCTGGCCGGCTCCCTCCACGTGGTGGCGCGCAGCGCCGTAGCGGCAGCGGCGGCGCTGGAGCCCCTCCCCGGCGGTGCCGAGGGGGAGGGCTTCCGGCGCGGCGATCTCCTGGCCCTGCCGCCGGCGGACCGGGAGGCGGCGGTGCGGGAGCTCCTGGCGCGGCAGGTCGCGCGGCTGACCGGCGCGAGGCCCGAGGACCTGCGGGTGGACCTGCCCCTGGCCGCGGCCGGGCTCGACTCGCTGGCGGCGATCCAGCTCGGGCACGCCGCCGAGACCGCGCTCGGCGTGCCGGTCGCGATGAGCGACCTGCTGGAGGGGGTCTCCCTCTCCGGCCTCGTCCGCCGTCTCCTCCGCGAACTGGAGGAGGGGAGCGGCGAGACGCGCCCTGCACTCACCCCGGACGGGGGGACCGAGGGGCTCCACCGCACGACCTACGGCCAGCGCGCACTCTGGTTCCTGGAGCGGATGGGTGCCGACGGCGCCTATAACGTGGTGGCGGCGATGCGCCTGCGTTCGGCGGTGGGGGAGGCGGATCTCCACGAAGCCCTGCGTGGGCTGGTGCGGCGCCACCCGGCGCTGCGCACCACCCTCGAGCCGGCGGACGGGGCGGCGCTCCAGCGGGTGCACGAGTGGCTCGAGCCCGGCTTCACGGTGGAGGACGGCGCCGAGGCCGCCGAGGCCGCCGATGACGCGGACTGGATCGCCGCGTCGGCCTACGCCCCGTTCGACCTCGAGCACGGGCCGCTGCTGCGCCTCCACGTGCGGCGTGCTGGTGCCGCTGGCTCCGACGGCGCTGAAGGTCCGCTGCTGGTGTTGGCGGTCCACCACACCGTCTCCGACTTCTGGTCGCTGGGGGTGATGGTGCGCGACCTGGCGGCCCTCGCCGCCGGTCAGGCGCCGCCGCCGGAGCCGGCCCTGCGGGCCACCGAGTTCGCCCGCTGGCAGGAGCGGTTGCTCGCCGGCGCGGAGGGAGAACGGTTGTGGGAGGCCTGGCGCGCCGAGCTGGCCGGTCGGACTCCGAACCTGGACCTGCCGCTGGACCGGCCGCGACCGCCGCTCCAGACCTACCGCGGCGGAGCGCTGCCGGTGCGGCTCGGCCGTCTCGGCGGTGAGCGGTTGGCGCGGCTGCTGGAGACTGGGCGCGAAGCCGGTGCGACCCCCTTCATGACCCTGCTCGCCGTCTTTCAGACGCTGCTCCACCGCTATAGCGGCCAGGACGTGGTGGTCTGTGGCTCGCCCACCGCCGGCCGCACCGCCGCCGAGCTGGCGCGGGTGGTGGGCTACTTCGTCAATCCGGTGGTGCTGCGCGGCGACCTCGCGGGCGAGCCGTCGTTCAGCGAGCTGCTGGGCCGGGTGCGGCGCACGGCGCTGGCGGCGTTCTCGCTCCAGGAGATGCCCTTCCCGCTGCTCGCCGAGCGGCTGCAGCCGCAGCGCGACCCGTCGCGTTCGCCGCTCTTCCAGGTGATGTTCGTGCTGCAGAAGGCGCACGACCCGGAGCTCCGGGCGCTGGACGCCTTCGCCCTGCGCGAGCCGGGGCACCGGCTGGAGATCGGCGGCCTGGTCCTCGAGTCGGTGGAGATCCCCGACCGCCGGCCGCAGTTCGACCTGGCGCTGACCGCGGTGGAGGTGGACGGCGAGGTCCGCGGCTCCCTGGAGTACAACGCCGACCTGTTCGACGCCGCCACGGTGGAGCGCATGGCCCGCCACCTGGAGAACCTGGCCGGCGCAGCGGCGGTCTCCCCCGGGCTGCCGGTGGGCCTGCTGCCGCTGATGGACGAGAGCGAGAGCTGGCAGGCGCTGCGCGGCTGGAACCAGACGGCGCGGGAGTACCCGGCGAGCACGTTGCACGGCCTCTTCGAGGAGCAGGCGGAGCGCACCCCCGACGCCGTGGCCCTGGTCTGCGAGGACGAGCAGGTCACCTATCGCGAGCTGCGGGACCGGGCCTGGCGCCTGGCGCGTCACCTGGAGAAGATGGGCGTCGGCCCCGATGAGCGCGCCGGGGTCTTTATGGAGCGCTCCAACGACATGGTGGTGGCGCTCTTCGGAGCGCTCGCCGCGGGCGGCGCCTACGTGCCGCTGGACCCCAGCTATCCCAAGGACCGCCTGGCCTACATGGTGGAGGACAGCCGGGTGCCGGTGGTGCTGAGCCAGCGGCATCTCCTGTCGGACCTGCCGGAGACATCCCGGGGATCGGCGCGGCGCCTCTGCGTGGACGCCGACTGGCCGCTGGTAGCCGGCGAGCCCGCCGTCCGCCTGCCGCGCGAGCCGGCCGGCGGCAACCTGGCCTACGTCATCTATACATCCGGCTCCACCGGCCGTCCCAAGGGGGCGATGAACACCCACGCGGGCATCGTCAACCGCCTGCTCTGGATGCAGGAGGAGTACGGCCTGGACGGCACCGACCGGGTGCTGCAGAAGACACCGTTCAGCTTCGACGTCTCGGTCTGGGAGTTCTTCTGGCCGCTCCTGGCCGGCGCCACGCTGGTCATGGCCCGCCCCGGCGGGCACCGGGACAGCGCCTACCTGGTGGACGAGATCGCCCGCCGCGGGATCACCACCCTCCACTTCGTCCCCTCCATGCTGCAGGTCTTCCTGGAGGACGCGGCGCGGCAGCCGTGCGCGTCGCTACGGCGGGTGATCTGCAGCGGCGAGGCGCTGCCGGCCGAGCTGGCGGAGCGCTTCTTCGAGCGCCTGGACTGCAGCCTGCACAACCTCTACGGCCCCACCGAGGCCGCCGTGGACGTCACCTATTGGGCCTGCGAGCCGGGCGGCCGGCGCAGCGTGCCGATCGGCCGGCCCATCGCCAACATCCAGATCTACCTGGTGGACCGCCGCTTCGAGCCGGTGCCGGTCGGAATCCCCGGCGAGCTGCTCATCGGTGGCGTGGGGCTCGCCCGCGGTTATCACGGGCTCCCCGAGCTGACCGCCGAGAGGTTCGTCCCCGATCCGTTCGCCGCCGAGCCGGGGGCGCGGGTCTACCGCACCGGCGACCTGACGCGCCGCGGCGTGGATGGAGAGGTCGAGTTCCTCGGCCGGCTCGACTTCCAGGTCAAGATCCGCGGCTTCCGTATCGAGCTGGGGGAGGTGGAGGCGGCGCTGGCGCAGCACCCGGCGGTGCGCGAGGCGGTGGTGCTGGCGCACGAGGCCGCGACCGGCGACCGGCGGCTGATCGCCTACGTGGTCCCCCGGCGTGAGCCGGCGCCTACGCCGGCGGAGCTACAGGCGGCGCTGCGGGAGCGCCTGCCGGACTACATGGTGCCGGCGTGGATCGGAGTGCTGGAGTCGATGCCGCTCAACCCCAGCGGCAAGGTGGACCGCAAGGCGCTGCCGGCGCCGGACACGGGCATGGCGGCGGCCGAGTACGTCGCCCCGCGGACGCCGGTGGAGGAGGTGCTGGCCGGCATCTGGAGCGACGTCCTGGGTGTCGAGCGGGTCGGGGTTCACGACGGCTTCTTCGACCTGGGGGGGCACTCGCTGCTCGCCGCCCGCGTGGTGTCGCGGGTGCGCGAGGCGCTGGGGGTGGACCTGCCGCTGCGCACGATGTTCGACGCGCCGCAGGTGGCCCGCTTCGCCGCCACGGTGGAGGCGGCCCGGCAGGCCGGCCTTGCGGACCGCCTGCCGCCGCTCGTCGCCTCGCACCACACGGGACCGGCGCCGCTGTCGTTCGCCCAGGAGCGCCTCTGGTTCCTGCAACAGCTCGCGCCCGAGAGCCCGGCCTATCACCTCCCTGGAGCGGTGCGTCTGGAGGGGCGGCTGGACATCCCGGCGCTCGCCCGCGCGTTGACCGAGGTCGCGGCGCGGCACGACATCCTGTGGACGGCCTTCTCGCCGTCCCAGGACGGCGACAGCGTGGCGCAGACCGTGCTCCCTCCGGGCCCCCTGCCTCTGCCCGTGGTCGATCTGGGCCTGCTGCCGGAGGCGGTCAGGTGGGACGAGGAGCGGCGGCTCGCCCGGCTGGAGGGGCGGCGCCTCTTCGATCTGAGCCGCGGCCCGCTGGTGCGCTCCGTCCTGCTGCGGCTCGGAGCCGCAGAGCACGTGCTGCTGGTGACCCTGCACCACATCGCCGCCGACGGCTGGTCGCTGGGGCTGCTGGTGCGGGAGCTCAACGCCCTGTACGCGGCCTCCCTCGGCGGCTCGGCGTCACCCCTGCCGGCGCTGCCGGTGCGCTACGAGGACTTCGCCCGCTGGCAGCGGTCCTGGCCGGCCGCCTTCCTGGCGGCGGAGCTGGCCCACTGGACGGCGCGCCTGGAGGGGGCGCCGGCGGTCCTGGCGCTGCCGGCCGACCGGCCGCGTCCTGGAACGCGGCGCGAGCGAGGGGCGAAGCGGCCGGTGCGGATCGGCGGCGAGACGGCCGCGGCGGTCCGGGTCCTGGCGCGGCGGACCGCCGCCAGCCCCTTCATGGTACTCCTCGCCGCTCTCGACGCGCTGCTGCAGCGGCTCACCGGCCAGAGCGACCTGGTGGTGGGCTCGCCCATCGCCGGGCGCGACCGGGTCGAGCTCGAGGGGCTGATCGGCTGCTTCGTCAACTCCCTGGCGCTACGCGCGGAGGCAGACCCGGAGAGGCCGTTCCGCGATCTGGTCGCCGGGGTCCGCCAGGCTGCCCTCGACGCCTACGCTCACCAGGAGCTGCCCTTCGGGCGCCTGGTCGAGGCGCTGCAGCCGGAGCGCAACCTGGCCTACACGCCGCTTTTCCAGGTGCTGTTCGTGCTCCAGAACAGTCCGCTGCCCTTCCTCGACCTTCCCGGACTGCGTCTGGGCTGGAGCGAGGTGGAGACCGGCACGGCCAAATTCGACCTCACCCTCTCCCTCGAGGAGGGGGAGGACGGCTGGAGCGGCACGCTGGAGTACGACGCGGACCTGTTCGACGCCACCACGGCGGAGCGCCTGGTGGAGCGCTACGGGCTCCTGCTCGCGGGCGCCCTCGACCGGCCGGAGGCGCCGCTGGCGGAGCTGCCGGCGCTGACGGCGGCGGAGCGGCAGGCGCTCCTGGTGGAGTGGAACGACACCGCGGCCCTGGAAGACGGCGCCGACACCCTGCCGGCCCTCTTCGCCGCCCAGGCGGCACGCACGCCCGACGCCCCGGCCCTCCGTTGCGGCGCCGAGGTGCTGAGCTTCCGCGAGCTGGACCGCCGCGCCACCCGTCTGGCCCGTTGCCTACGGCGGATGGGAATCGGTCCCGAGGAGCGGGTCGGCGTGCTGCTGCCGCGGACGCCACGGCTGGTCGTGGCGCTGCTGGCGGTGCTGCGGGCCGGCGGCGTCTACGTGCCGCTCGATCCCGCCTACCCGCGCCAGCGGCTGGCCCTCATGCTGGAGGACAGCGGCGCCCGCGGGCTGCTTACCGAGCGCGCCCTGACGGAGCTCGCCGGCCACCGGGTGGATTGGGCGCTCTGCCTGGACGAGATGCCGGAGGAGAGTCTGGAGGAGATGGCGGACGCCGGGGCTCCGGAAGCCGGCGGCGAGGTGGAGGTGCTGGGCGATCACCTGGCCTATCTCATCTACACCTCCGGCTCGACGGGCCGGCCCAAGGCGGTCGCCATCCGCCACCGCAGCGCCGCCGTCCTGCTGTGCTGGGCGCGGGACACCTTCCGGGAAGACGAGCGCCGGGCGATCGCGGCCTCGACGTCGGTCTGCTTCGACCTGTCCGTCTTCGAGCTGTTCACGCCGCTGGCCTGGGGCGGGACCGTGATCCTGCTCGGCAACGCCCTGGATCTGGCGGCCCTGCCGGCCGGCTGTGAGGTCACCCTGGTGAACACCGTGCCGTCGGCCATGACCGAGCTGGTGCGCCTGGGGGCCGTGCCCTCCTCGGTCCGCACCGTCGCGTTGGCCGGAGAGCCGCTGCCCCGGACGCTGGCCGACAGCCTCCACGGCCTGGGGCACGTGGGGCGGGTGGCCAACCTCTACGGCCCCAGCGAGGATACAACCTACTCCACCTTCTCTTTCGTACCCACGGAAGGCGGCGCTCCGGCCATCGGCCGCCCCCTGGCAGGCACGCGTGTTTATCTGCTCGACGCCTCGGGCCGGTCGGCGCCGCCCGGGGTCGCGGGCGAGATCTGCCTGGGAGGGGAGGGGCTGGCTCGCGGCTACCTGGGGCGGCCGGACCTGACCGCGGAGAGGTTCGTCCCCGATCCGGTGTCCGGCGGCGGGCGGCTGTACCGCACCGGCGATCTGGGACGCTATCGCGCCGATGGCGAGATCGAGTTCCTGGGTCGGATCGACCACCAGGTCAAGGTGCGCGGCTTCCGCATCGAGCTGGGAGAGGTGGAAGAGGCGCTGCTGCGGCTGCCCGGGGTGGCGGAGGCGGTGGTGGTGGTGCGCGGCGACGCGACCAGCGACCGGCGGCTGGTGGGCTATGTGGGGACCGGCTCCGGCGCCGCCCAGCCGGAAGAGCGGCTGAGGAGCCTGCTGCTGGAGAGCCTGCCGGCCTACATGGTGCCGTCGTCGCTGGTGGTGCTGGAGGCGCTGCCGCGGACGCCTAACGGCAAGGTGGACCGCAAGGCGCTGCCCGAGCCGGAGGCGCCGGGAGCCGGCGCGGAGCCGGCCGGCGTCTTCGTGGCGCCGCGCACCGCGCTGGAGGAGATCCTGGCGGGGATCTTCGCCGAGGTGCTGGGAGCGGAGCGGGTGGGTGTCCGGGACGACTTCTTCGCGCTGGGCGGCCATTCGCTGCTGGCAGCGCGGGTGGCATCGCGCCTGCGCCAGGCCTTGGGGGTGGAGCTGCCGCTGCGCCGGCTCTTCGGGAGCCCCACCGTCGAGGCTCTGGCCGCGGCGGTGGAGGAGCTGCGGGGGAGCGGCGAGGCGTCCTCGCAGCCGCTGCCGCCGCTCGCCACCGGGCCGCGGAGTGGCCTGCTGCCGCTGTCCTATGCCCAGGAGCGGCTCTGGTTCCTGGAGCAGCTCGAGCCGGGCTCGGCGGCCTACAACGTTCCCACCGCGGTGGACCTGGAGGGGCGGCTGGACGTTGTGGCGCTCCGCCAGAGTCTCGAGGTCGTAGTCGCCCGGCACGAGTCGCTGCGCACGGTCTTCACGGCCATGGCGGGCGGTCCGGCTCAGCGCGTCCTGAAGCCGATGCCGGTGCCGCTGCCCGAGGTGGACCTGACGGGCCTGCCGCATCCGGAGAGGGAGGCCCGGCGTCTGGGAGCCGAAGAGGCCGCCCGGCCGTTCGACCTGACCCGCGGCCCTCTGCTGCTGCGAGCGCGGCTGCTGCGCCTGGACGGGCAGCGCCGGCGTCTGCTGCTGACCCTGCACCACATCGTCTCCGACGGCTGGTCCATGGGCGTGCTGGTGCGGGAGATCGGGGCCCTCTACGGCCAGGGGGAGCAGGCGGGCCTGCCCGAGCTGCCGGTGCAGTACGCGGACTATGCGGCCTGGCAGCGGAGCTGGCTGGAGGGGGAGACTCTGGAGCGCGAGGCCGGCTTCTGGCGCCAGCGGCTGGCCGGGGCTCCGCCGGTGCTGGAGCTGCCCACCGACCGGCCGCGGCCGGCGGTGTGTAGCGGCCGCGGCGGCCTGCGTCACCTGGAGCTCGCGCCGGAGCTGGTGGACGGAGTCACGCGCCTGGCGCGGCGCCAGGGGGCGACGCCGTTCATGGTGCTGCTGGCCGGCTTCTACGCCCTGCTGCATCGCGTCAGCGGGGTGGAGGACCTGGTGGTGGGCTCGCCGGTGGCTGGCCGGGACCGCTCGGAGACCGAGGGTCTGATCGGGTTCTTCGTGAACACCCTGGTGCTGCGCGCGGCGGTTTCCGGCGAGGTGTCGGCCGGTGAGCTGGTGCGGCAGGCGCGGGAGACGGTTCTGGAGGCGCAGGCGCACCACTGGCTGCCGTTCGAGAAGCTGGTGGAGCTGCTGCAGCCAGCGCGCGACCTGAGCTACACGCCGGTGTTCCAGGTGATGCTGGCCTACCAGAACGATCCGCTGCCGCCTCTCGACCTGCCGGAGCTGCGGCTGCGGCCGGTGGAGGCGGACGGCGGCACGGCCAAGTTCGACCTGACGCTGTCGCTGCGTCC
>DASPJI010000594.1:0-10603 GCA_035628695.1 Thermoanaerobaculia bacterium
CGATCTCTCCCAGCTCGATACGGAATCCCCGGACCTTGACCTGGTAATCGATGCGCCCCAGGAACTCGATCACCCCGTCTTCGAGGTGCCGGGCCAGGTCGCCGGTGCGATAGAGCCTGGCGCCGGGAACGGCGCTCTCAGGGTGCGGCACGAAGCGCTCCGCCGTCAGGTCGGGCCGTCCTCTATAGCCCCGCGCCAGGCCGGCGCCGCCGATGCACAGCTCACCCGGCACACCGGGAGGGACGGGCTTCCAGCGCGCGTCGAGGAGATAGACCTGGACGTTGGCGATGGGACGCCCCAGGGGGACGGTCTCCAGTTCCGGCAGGTGATCGCACGGGTCCCACGGGTGAAAGGTGGCGTCGATGGAGGACTCGGTCGGCCCGTAGAGGTTGCAGAGGCTGACAGAGCCCTCGAGCCGCTCGAAGAGGCGTGCCGCCAGAACGGACGGCAGGGCCTCGCCGCCGCAGAACATGCGGCGCAAGGAGGCGCAGCCGGCGCGCAGCCCGTCCTGCTCCAGGAAGAGCCTGAGCTGGGAAGGAACGAGCTGCAAGGTCGTCACCCCGTGCCTGGCGATGGCGTCGAGGAGGTAGGCGTTGTCGCGCTGCCCACCCGGCTCGGCCAGCACCACGCAGGCGCCGGCCAGCAACGGCACGAAGATCTCCCAGATGGAGGCGTCGAAGCTGTAGGGCGTCTTCTGCAGCAGGCGGTCGCCCGCCGTGAGAGGAAAGGCGCTCTGGATCCAGAGCAGCCGGTTGGCGATGGCGCGGTGCTCGACCATCCCCCCCTTGGGGCGGCCTGTGGAGCCGGAGGTATAGATCACGTACGCTAGCCCCTCGGGCCGCGCTCCACCACCGCCCGGGGCAGCCCCCAGCGCCTCGATCCGCGGCCAGTCCCGGTCCAGGCAGACGACCTCGCCGGTGCCCGCGGGCAGACGGGCGGCGAGCCGCTCCTGGGTGAGCAGGACCCTCGCTCCGGAATCCTCCCGGACCCAGCGCAGCCGGTCCGCCGGGTAGTCGGGATCCATGGGCACCCACGCGCCGCCGGCTTCGAGGATGCCCAGCAGTCCAACGATCATCTCGGGCGAGCGCTCGACGGCGAGGGCCACGGGCGTCTCCGGCGTGACGCCCAGACGCCGCAGGTAGGCGGCCACAAGCCGGGCGCGACGCCGCAGCTCCGCGTAGCTCAGCTCGCCGTCGTTTCCGCTGTCTCCGCTATCTCCGACAAGGGCGATGCGCTCCGGGCTGCGCTCCGCCTGCCGCCAGACCAGCTCGTTGAGAGGCGTCGGCGGGCCGAAGTCGGTCGCCGTGCCGTTCCACTCCACGAGGCAGACGGCGCGCTCGGTGCCACTCAGCATCTCGAGGTCGCCCACCGGCCGGCCGGGATGCGCGAGGGCGTCTTCGAGCAGCGTCCTGTACCACCCGGCCAAGCGCTCCGCCTGCTCCGGCGCCAGAGCTCCCGCGTCGTACTGGACCTCGGCGGCGAAACCGCCCTGCCAGCGGAAGACGGAGAGACGAAGGAGGAAAGGCTCGGTGAAGGCGTGCCGCCGGACGATGGAGAAGGTCACGCCCGCGCCGGTCCACGGACCCGCGACGTCGCCGGCCTCGAAGCAGAACGGGAAGGAGCGCGGCGTCCCACCAGCCCCCGGCACCTCCCGCCAATCGAAGTACTCCTGCCACTCGCCCACCCAGGCCTGGGTTTCGCCGAGCCGGGCAACCAGGCCGCTGAAGGGCTCATCGTCCACGGTCTCGCAGAGGAGCGGCAGGTGGCGGGCGCAAGGCCCCAGGGCGTCCCGCATCTCCTCGAACTTGCGGCCATCCACGGAGAGCCCGACGACCAGGCCGGTGCGCGCCGTGAGCCGGCGCAGGAGGACGTGCCAGGCACCGAGCAGGACGGTGGCCGGCGGGACGCCGGCTTGGCGGGCGAGCCCCTCGACCCGCTCCATCACTCCGGCGTCCGAGACCAGCGGGAAGGTCCGCGGCTCGAACCGGCCGTCCCCTCGGTGGCCCCTGAGCTCGAACGGGAGAGCGGCGTCGAGCCCGTCGAGAAAGCCCAGGCGATGCCAGTGCTTCTTGCCGTCCAGGGACTCCTCGGCTTCGAGCAGAGACGCGTGCCACTCGGCGATGTCGACGTACTGGATCGGCCCCTCCTGATCCCCGCCCCCCTCTCCACCGGCGTACTCGCGGGCGATCTCGGCCACCAGGAGGCTGAGCGTCCTGGCATCCGCGCAGAGAGCCGACAGCGCCAGCAGGAGCGAATGACGGGAACCGCCGAGGTCCGCCAGGGCCGCGCGCAGGGGCGCCCCTTGCGAGGGGTCCCAGGGGGTCGTCGCCAGCTCTCCGGGGAGCTCGACGGGAGCCTCACCTTCGATGACCTGGAGCGGCAGCACGAGCCCCGGCACCTGACGGAAGGAGGTGCGGAGGATCTCGTGCCGCTCCACCACGCGGGCCAGCGCGGCCGCGAGCCTCGCCCGATCGAGAGCGCCGGAGATCTCCACCTCGCAGAGCGCCACATAGGGCGCGTCCGGGTCCGCCATGCGGAACGCCCAGAGGTGCTCCTGGTGAGGGGAGAGACGGAATCCTTGGAGGTTCTGTTCCATATCAGTTGGCGCTCGCGATATCGATGCCGCGGCGTTGGCGGCGCTGGAAGGTGAGGCGTGACGCCTGCTGCATCTCCCGGTTCGCTTCGGCCTGCAGCCGTTCCGCTTCGCTGGCGATGGCCTGCCCCAGCTCCTGTAGCGGGACCTCCGGCCGGGCGGCGACCAGCTCCAGCAGATGGCGAAGTTGGTGGATGAACGAAGTGACCGTCCCGGCGCCGAACAGATCGGTCCGGAACTGGATCCCCCCTTCGAGCCCGTCCGTGGCACGGCTCAGGGCCAGCGACAGATCGAACTGGGAGGTACCGGGGTCGAACTCGAAAGGCAGCGTCTTGAGGCCGGCCTCTTCCGGCTCCCGCAGCGGCTCGGCGTCGATGTAGTTGATCCCGGCCTGCATGAACGGCGTGTAGCTCAAGTTCCGCTCCGGCGCCAGCTCCTCCACCAGGCGGTCCAGAGGGGCATAGGGGCGCAGGTAGGCCTCTTCGACCCCGGCCCGGACCCGGCCGAGCACCTCGGAGAAGGTCGTCGCGCCGGCGAAGCGGATCCGGAAGAGCAGCGTCTGGGCGAAGAAGCCGATGGCCCCCTCGATCTCCGGCTGCTCGCGGAAGGCCAGGGGGGCGTTGACCACGATATCGTCCTGGCCCGTGAGGTAGTGCAGGAGGGTCTGCCACGCGGCCAGGAGGAGCATGAACAGGGTGCAACCCTCCTTCGCGGTCACCCCGCGCAACGCCTCCGTCAGCCCGGCGTCCAGCCGGAAGCTCCGGTAGGAGCCGCGGAAGCTCTGCACCGGCGGGCGCGGCCGGTCCGCGGGCAAGGTCAGGAAGGCCGGGGCTCCGGCCAGGTGCTTCCGCCACCAATCGAGCTGCTCGTCGAGCACTTGCCCCGCGAGGCGCCGCTGCTCCCAGAGCACGAAGTCGCGGTACTGGACCGGCGGCTCCGGGAGCGGCGACGGCAGCCCCCGGGAGAAGGCCCGGTACAGGACCGCCAGCTCCCGAACCAGCACGCGCAGCGACCAGCCGTCGGAGATGATGTGGTGCATGGAGCAGACCATCGCGTGCTCTCCGGCGTCCAGGCGCAGCAACAGGCAGCGCAGGAGCGGCGCAGTGCCCAGATGGAAGGGGCTCCGGGCGGTGGCCGCCGCGAGCCGGCGCGCCTCCTCCTGACGGGGGCCGTCCGGCAGGACGGCCAGATCGACCAGCGGCAGCTCCGGGACGAATTCCGCGACGAGCGGGGGCTCGATCACCTGGACGGGCTGGCCGCTCCGCTCCTCGAACCGGGTCCGCAAGGTCTCGTGGCGCCGCGCCACCTCCGCCAGCGTCCGAGCCAGGGACCCGAGGTCCAGAGGACCCACGAGGCGGACGGCGGCGGCGATGTTGTAGGCGCCGTGGGAACCGAGCTGCTCGACGAACCAGAGCCGCCGCTGTCCGGGTGACAGCGGCACGGGACCGTCCGGCGGGGGGCCGGGCACGATGCTGTCGGCCGCGCCCTCCTGCTCCCTCTGCAGCCGCAGCACCAGCGCCGCGAGCCCGGCCACGGTCGGCTCGCGGAACACCTGCCCGAGGGAGAGATGGACCCCGAGCTCGGTCCGCACACGGGCGAGGAGCAGGGTGGCGAGGAGCGAATGCCCTCCCAGCTCGAAGAAGCTGTCGCGGAGATGCACCCGCTGGATCTTGAGCAGCTCGGAGAAGATCGCGCAGAGGCGCTCCTCCAGGGGTGTCCGGGGACCTTCGCCGGCCTCCGAGGGTTCGGACGCCGCGCCCGGCTCGGGCAACGCCTTCCGGTCGAGCTTGCCGTTGGCGGTGACCGGCATGGCGTCGAGGAAGGTGAAGGTCGACGGCACCATGACATCCGTCAGCCGCTCCTGCAGCCAGGACTTGAGATCCCCGGCAGGTACCGGGTCGGCCACCACATAGGCTGCGAGGCGGCGGTCCTCGAGCGTCGTTCCAAGAGCTACCACCACGGCCTCGCGGACCGAGGGATGGCGCAGCAGCGTCGCTTCGATCTCCCCCAGCTCGATGCGGAAGCCGCGGACCTTGACCTGGTGGTCGGCGCGCCCCAGGAACTCGATGTTCCCGTCGGAGAAGAAGCGCGCCAGGTCACCGGTGCGATAGAGCCGGCCGCCCGGGCGGAGGCTCCAGGGATCGGGCAGGAACTTGGAAGCGGTCAGCGCCGGGTCGCCGGCGTAGCCGGAGGCCAGGCATTCGCCGCCGATGTACAGATCGCCGGCGACGCCCACTGGGCAGGGCTCGAACCAGGAATCGAGCACGAAGTAGCTGGCGTCGTGGATCGGCCGTCCATAGGGGATGCTCGCCCACCCGGGCTCGACCCTGCGGACGAGGAAGAAGTTCGACCAGATCGTCGCCTCGGTGGCGCCGCCGAGGCTGATCACCCGGGCTTCCGGGAAGCTCTCCCGCACGCTGTCCGGCAGGCGGAGGGGGATCCAATCGCCGCTCAGGAACACCAGACGCAGCGCCTTGCCGCCTGCGCCCGTGGGCGGCAGGAAGGGGACGAGCTGCTGCAAGGCCGCCGGGGCCGAGTCCCAGAAGGTGATGCCGTCCTCGATCAGCCATCGCACCAGCCGCTCCGGGTCTCTGAGGTCGGAGCCCGACGCGATCCGTAGCGAGCCGCCGGCCCCGAGCAGGCCGAAGACGTCATAGACCGAGAGGTCGAAGCAGGGGGAGGTGATGAACAGGACCCGGTCGCGCGGCCCGACCGCGAAGGTGCGGTTGACCCAGTCCACCAGGTGGACGGCGGGCCGGTGGCGCACCACGACCCCCTTGGGAGTGCCGGTGGAGCCCGAGGTGAAGATCACGTAGGCGATGGCATCGGCGGAGACATGGGGCAAAGCCCGATCCTCCCGGGCTTCCAGGTGCCAGAACGTGCGGATCTCCTTGCGGCGCGCCGGCCGGGTCCCCCTCTCCTCTCCAGGAGCCGCCTTGCGCAGCAGCACGTCGTAGCGGAAGCGCAGCTCGTTGTCGAACCCCTGGCGGCGGTGGAGGACCTCGGCTTCAGCCAGATCGGGCAGCTCGGCCGCCAGATCCTGGAAGAGATCCTCGTCCAGGTACAGCTCGTCGAACCGGGAGCGGATCCGCAACCCCTCCTCGCCGCGATGGGCGGCCCGGAACGCTTCGAGAGAGGCCCGGAACTCCTCGCGGCGCCGCAGGTCCGGCACATCGGCGACCAGCACGGCCCCTCCCGGAGCGAGGCGCTGGAAGGCCGCCGACAGGACCCGCTCGAGGTAGAGCGGGCCGGGGAAGAACTGCGCCGTGCTGGCGATGATCACGAGGTCGAACAGGCCGTCCCCGGGGGTGCCGGCAGTGCCGGCGGTGCCGGCGGCATCGAGCTCGTGGGCGAAAGCGGTAGGGAGCGCCACGTTGGCGAGCCCGCGCACGGTGACGGCTTCGCGGTTGCGCTCCTGCGTCAGCCCGGAAGGATCGAGGCCGACGTAGTGGGCGACACGGGGGGCGATCTCGAAGAGGATCAGGCCGGAGCCGCTGCCGATCTCCAGCACCCGGGCATCCGGCCGTATCCAGGGGGAAGCCAGCGAGACCACCCGGTCCCGGTACTCGTCCACCTCGGCCTCGGTGAACGGCCGGCCGGTGTAGCTGCTGACGAAGCCTCCGGCGCTCACGCGGTCGCCGGCCCGCTCCGCGACTCCATCCCAGAGCTCTCTCACCGTCTCGACGGCCAAGGGCTCCGGGGGCGGGCGGCGCTCTCCCGCGTCGAGGACGATCAGCTCGGCGAGGGCGGGGAGCTGCCACTGCAGCTCCTGCATCTCCCGGAGCTGCGAAGTGCCGGTCACGGCACAGGGGACTTGCAGCGAGTCGAGGATCCAGCGCTTGCGCTCCGCCGGCCAGGCGGGCTCGAGGGGTACATAGGCCAGGCCGGCCTTGAGCGTGCCGGCGAGGCCGATCAGCATTTCGAGCGACCGGTCCATGCAGAGCGCGACGTAGACCTGTGTATCCGGCCTGTCCAGGGGTGCAAGGTGCCGGGCCAGGCGCTCCGCCCGGCGGTCGAGCTCGCAGTAGCTGATTCCGGCCTCCCCGAACCAGGCGGCGACCGCATCGGGGGCGCTCTCCGCCTGCCGCTCGAACAGGCCGTGGAGGGAGGTCTCCAGACCATGCAGGCGGCTCGTGTCGTTCCACTCCAGCAGGATCTGGTGCCGCTCGGCCGGCAGCAGCGCCGGCAGCTCCCACAGACCGGCCCCTGAGCTCCGCGCGAAGCTCCGCAGCAGAGCCGCGAGGTGCTCGAGCATGCGCGCCACCCTGGCGGGCTCGAAGCGGCCGAGGTCGTGGCGCATCTCGAGCAACAGCTCGTTGCCGGGGACCGCCACCAGCTCCAGGGGGAAGTTCGTCAGCTCGTTCGCCCGGACCTCGGAGATCCCGATACCGGGCAGCAGCGAGGTGAGCGTGGAGTCGAGCGGATAGTTCTCGAAGGCCAGGATGCAATCGAAGAGGGGGAGGCCCGCCGGCACCTCGCTCCACTGCTGCACCTCGTAGAGCGGCGCGTAGGCATAACGGCGCTGCTCCACCTGGCCCTCCTGCAGCTCCGCCAGCCAGGAGGCCAGACGGCTCTCCGGCGCCAGGTCCACCCGCATGGGCAAGGTATTGATGAACGGGCCGATGATCGACTCCGCTCCCGGGAGGTCTTCCGGCCGGCCGGCGACCGCTGCCCCGAAGACCACCTGCCGCACGTTCAGCGAGCGGGCCAGCAGGAGCGCCCAGGCCCCCTGCACCATGGTGTTGAGCGTCAGGCGATGGCGCCGCGCCATCTCGCGCAGCGCCGCGGTCTCGTCCGCCCCCAGCCGCAGTTGCCGGCGCCGGGAGCTGCGGAAGTCGGTCGCCACCGCCTGCTGCCCGTCCTGGCCGGAGACCAGCGTGGGGGCCGGGAGCCCCGCGAGGTACCGGCGCCAGAAGGTCTCCGCCTCGCCGAGGTCCTGGCGCTGGAGCCAGACGATGTACTCGCGGTACGGCCGCGGCCGGTCGAGAACGGGCTCGCGGCCGCTGGCCAGCGCCGAATAGATGGTGAACAGCTCCCGCATCAGGAGCCCCTGAGACCACCCATCGTTGAGCAGGTGATGGTGGCTCCAGACGAAGTGGTGGAGATCCTGGCCGACCTCGAAGAGCGCCAGGCGCATCAGGGGCGCCTCCTCCGGCTCGAACCCACGCTCCCGGTCGTCGACCAGGTAGCGCTCGAGCCGGGCGCTCTGCTCGCCGGCATCGAGGCCGCGCCAGGACTCACGCTCCAGCGTCAGATCCACCTGGCGATAGACCACCTGCACGGGCTTCTCGAGATCCTCCCAGTAGAAGGCGGTGCGCAGGATGGGGTGCCGCTCGACGACCCTCTGCCAGGCCCGCTCGAACAGAGGGAGGTCGAGCTTGCCGGACAGGCGCAGGCTCAGTTGGAGGACGTAGACGCCCGAGCCGGGGGCATAGATGCTCTGGAAGAGCATGCCCTGCTGCGCGGGAGAGAGCTCGTAGATGGACTCGACTTCTTCGCCGCTCATTTCGTCACCCTCTTGAACGCGTCTCTCAGGGAGGCAGCCAACTGCTCCACCCCATCCCCCAGCACGATCGAGTAGTGATCGCCCTGGAGGTCGTGAACGGTGACTCCACCGGTCGCCAGCTCGCTCCAGCCCTGGTAAAGGTCCTCCCCTACCTCCTGCATCGACGCCGTGGCGCGGATCAGCTCCAGAGATCCGGAGTAAGGCAGCGACGGATAGGAGGAGAGCGCCAGGCGGTTCGCCCGGAAGATATCGAACAGCCGGCGCAGGTCCGAAAGGCCGACGCTCTCCGGCACCACACCCGCGCGGTGACCGACTTCCAGCACCCGCGCCAAGTTGCCGCCAACGTCCGCGGCGTCGAGCCGCACCGCCGGTACCTGCGCCGCCCCGAACAGCCGCACCAGGTCACGCGAGAACCCGGCCACCAGCTCCGCGTCGCTCGGCCGGGGCTGCTCGGCCCACCACTGCGGCGACGCGGCGTCGATCAGCGCCACCAGCTCCACGGCCTCACCCTGCGCCACGAGCTGGCGCGCCATCTCGTAGGCCACCAGACCGCCCATCGACCATCCCGCCAGCCGGTAGGGCCCTGTCGGCTGCGCCTGGCGCGCCGCCTCGACGTACAGCGCCGCCATCTGCCGCAGATCGGTGACCGGCTCCTGAGGCGAGCGCAGACCATACACAGGTTGATCCGAACCCAAGCGCCGCGCCAGCTCGCGGTAGCAAGCCACGTCGCCGCCCACCGGATGCACGCAGAACAGCGGCCCGACCTCCGGCGCGCCCGCCTGGAGCTGGACCAGAACGTCGGTCCGGACCGGCTCCGCCGCGGTATCCACATAGCCGAGCTCCAGGGCCAGCTCCCGTGCCGGGGCGCCCAGCGGCACCTCTTCCGCCTGGCGCCAGCGCTCCGCCGCCGACGAGTCCACCCGCGAGTGGGTGTGGAACTTGACATCCCCCAGCATGCGCGACACGTCGTGGACGCCATCGGTCATGCGCGACCGGCGCCCTTCACGGTAGGGATCTGCCATCTCCGGCCGGTAGTCGATCCCCAGGAACTCGCAGATGCCCGACAGCACCCGCTCCGGCTCGCGCACCAGATCCTCGAACCGCACCGTCAGCCAGCGCTCCCGCGGCAGCGCCGCCAGGAAGTCCAGGATGTTCCTGTGGCACACCGTCCAGAACAGCTCCGCCAACTGACGGCGGCTGAACCCGTGCGGCCGACGGAAGAAGATCTGGTCCAGCTTGGCCTCTTCGAACGACAGGTTCGTCGCCCGCGGATCGCGCATTAGGTGCAGGTAGCGCGGGCCGGCGAACCAGGACTCGGCCCGTACCAAAACCTCCGGGTCCAACGCATAGGAGGGCGTCTTGTCCACCAGCAGGCGCTCGCCCAGCCAGCCCTGCAGCTCGCCGTAGAAGCGCCGGGTCGACCAGCCTTCGGCCTCGCGCTCGGTCATGAGCCGCTCGGCCTCTTCGGCGCCGCAGCCGCGGGCCTCCATCACCGCCCGCACCACCCCTTCGAGCCAGAAGCTGTCGCGCCCCTGGAAAGCCTGGCGCCGTTGCGTCAGAGTGGGGAACGACAGCAGCTCCAGCTCCGGCGGCGCGAAGAGTTCCGGGTGACCGCCCAACATGACCCGCAGCAGGGTCGATCCCGAGCGCGGCGGCGACAGCACGAACACCGCCGGCGGATTGAGCGGCGCCTCGCTCTCCAGCCCTTCCGGCACCTCCGGACGGCCGGTGACGACCAGCCGGCGCATCTCCTCGATCTCGGCTAGACCCACCCGCGCCGCCGCGCCGGTCTCCAGGACCGCCGCCGGCTCGCCCCAGAGCCGCCGCGCCGCCCGCGGGTGCTGCTCGGCCACATAGGCGGCCAGTGACGCCACCGTCGGGTGGTCGAACAGGGTCACCACGTGCACGATCTCCGACAAGGCCTCTTGCAGGCGGTTGATGAAGATGGCGCCGGTGATGGAGTGGCCGCCCAGGGCGAAGAAGTCGTCGTGCAGGCCGACCGGACGATCCGGCGGCAGCGCCAGCACGTCGCGGAACCCGGAGGCCAGGAACCGCTCCAGAGCCGTACGTGGAGGTACGTGCTCCGCAACGGCGCCGGCTGATTCTGGCGCCGGCAGCGCCGCCCGGTCGATCTTGCCGTTGGCCGACAGCGGCAGCATCGGCAGCATGACGATCGCCGGCGGCACCATGTAGTCCGGCAGCCGCTGGGCCAGGAAGCGGCGCAGGCCCTCCGGCTCCTCTCCGGTATCGGACACCACGTAGGCCACCAGCCGCCGCTCCTGGCTACTCTCTTCGGCGCGGGCCAGCACCACGGCCTCGCGGAGCTGGTGGTGAGCCAGCAGCGCCGCTTCGATCTCCCCCAGCTCGATACGGAAGCCGCGGATCTTGACCTGGAAGTCGAGCCGGCCCAGGAACTCGATCTCGCCCCCCGGCAGGTGCCGCGCCAGGTCCCCCGTCCGGTACAGCCGCAAGCCCGCTCCGGTCCCGAACGGATCGGGCACGAA
>DASPJI010000595.1:0-5046 GCA_035628695.1 Thermoanaerobaculia bacterium
CGAGCACCTCGCGCAGCCGGCGCAGACGGGAGAGCTGCCAGCCGCCCTGCGGCGCGTAGGTGTCGACCACCTCGAGCTCCGCCCCCAGCGAGCGTAGCTTCGCCGAGGTCATGGCGTCGATCCGCGGATCGGTGACGATGATGACCCGATAGCCCTTGAGCACTCCGGCGCGCGCCAAACCTTCAGCCATGGTGCCGGAGGAGCTTTCGACGATCACACTACCCGGCTTCAAGATGCCCGCGGCCTCCGCCTCTTCGATGATCTGCAGCGCGGGCCGGTCCTTCATGGCACCCGGCAGGGCGAGCTCGAGCTGCGCCCAGAGCCGTGCGCGATCCCGGGTCCCGTCCCGCACGGGGATCGCCACCAGGGGAGAGTCCTTCATCAGGTCCAAGAGGGATGCGTACGTTCTCATGCTCTTCCTCCTCTTCCTCATGCTCTTCTTTCTTCGCCGCTCGGATCCGGGAGCGGACCGTCCGCCACGGCGAGGAACGATGCGATCTCCCGGGCGAGAAGGGCATCGGCCTCGTCCCGCGACCTCCGCCGGGAGGCGATCCGGTGTCGCAGATGTTGGTGCCGCTCGGCGAGGGACCTGAGCTGTGCGCGGACCGACTCGGGGGCCGGTCCGCCGCCGTGGCGCGCCGCCAGCAGACAGCGCCAGGGGTCGAGAGCGGCCTCCAGCTCGGAGAGATCGAGCTCCACGGAATCGCCGGTAGCCGCCGCGATGACCGGCTCGAGCCCGGCCTTGACGATCCCGGGGCTCAGCTCGGCGTCCGCCGGGAGCTCCTGGAGCAGGGCGCCGACCGCATCGTGGGCGGTACGGAAGGGGAGACCGTGGCGGGCCACGAGGAGATCGGCGACGGCCGTCATCGTCGTCTGAGCCCCTGCCAGGAAGGCGCGCATCCGCTCCGGGCGCGCCTCCAGCCGTTCGACGAGCAGGGTCGTCAGCCGCACGGCCTTGTAGCTGGCCTGGAAGGCCGGCCAGGCGTGGACGGTCGCCCCGGAGCTCACCTCGACGCCGTTGGTGAAGGGAGTGTTCTTGAGGCCGGCCAGGGTGGCGGTCAGAGCGCCGGTCGCCTGGATCGCCTGGCCGCGGATGCTTTCGAGGACGAAGGCGTTGCGCTTCTGAGGCATGATCGAGCTGGTGCTCACGAGGTCGTCCGGCCAGTCGAGGAAGCCGTAGGCGAAGCTCCCCCAGCTCTGCAGGTCCTGCGACAGGCGGGTGAGCGTCGTACCGAGCAGAGCGGCGCCGCTGAGAAGCTGGACGGCATAGTCGCGCGAGGCGACCGCGTCGGCCGAGTTCTCGATCACCTCGGCGAGACCGAGGAGGCGCGCGACCTCCTCCCGGTCGAGTGGGAACGAGGTGCCGGCGCCGGCGGCGGCCCCCATGGGCGAGCGGTCGAGGGCGGGGAAGGCAGCCAGGAGCCATTCGGCCGTCCGCAGGAGCTCGCCGAAGACTCCGGTCAGATAGTGCCCGAGGGTGCTCGGCTGCGCCGGCTGGAAATGGGTGAAGAAGCTCATCAGAGTGGCCGCGTGCTTCTCGGCCTGGCTATGGAGAGCGGCGAGCAGAGCGTCGCAGGCGGCGAGGAGCGCCAGGGCCTCGTCGCGCATCCGCAGCCGGGTCACGGTGGCGTTGATGTCGTTGCGGCTGCGGGCGACGTGGGCGGCGCCGCCCACGATACCTCCAAGCTGCCGGATGTACTCCTGCTCGTAGAGCCAGTAAAGGCCCCGGTGGCTTTCCCGCGCGACGAAAAGGGTCTCGCCGGCGGTACATCGCCCGGCGAGGTCCCGGTTCACCGTCAGCAGCTTCGCCGCGGTCGCGCGCGGCAGGATTTCCTGCCGCGCGAGCATGAGGATGTGGGCGGCGTCGACGCGCAGCAGGTAGGGGAGGACCGTCCGCCGGTCCTCGTCGAGACCCGGCTCGTACAGCAGCTCGAACAGGGTAGGATCCGGTGGCAGAGAGAGCCGGCCCATCTTGTCAACACTCACATTGGCTCCCCATCGGCGGCATTCATTCGAATTCTGCGCATACTAACATTGGTGCGCCAAGGTGGCGCCTTGGATCTTGCCGGCCGGAGGCAGGCGGTGATTCAATCCTCTAGGTCCAGTCAGCACATGGGCCGCTGGGAGCGAGCCATGAAGATCGACAAAGCGGAAGCGATTGTAACGGGGGCCGCCCGGGGACTCGGGCGCTACTTTGCCTTGGCGTTGGCGCGCGAAGGGGCGCGGGTGGTCGCCGCCGATATCAACCCGGCAGGGCTCAGAAGCCTCAAAGCGGAGGCGGCAGGTCTGCCCGGCTCCCTGACCGTTGCCGCGGTCGACATCACGAACGAGAGCGAGGTCGTTTCTTTCGTCGATGCCGCGGCGCGGGAGTTGACCGGGCTCAACATCTTGCTCAATAACGCGGGCATCCTTCGCGACGGTGCTCTAGTGGCCCCCGAGCAGGAGAGCGTCCGGCGCCTGCCTCTCATGCTGTGGAGCAAGGTGGTTGACGTGAACCTGACAGGGCAGTTCTTGATGGCCCGCGAGGTGGCGTCGAAGATGCTGGAACGGAAGGCCCAGGGCGGAGTCATCGTCAACATCTCGTCCCTGGCACGCGCCGGTAACGTTGGACAGTCCAGCTACTCCGCTTCCAAGGCGGGGCTCGATGCATGCACCCGCACCTGGGCGCTGGAACTGGCTCATTATGGGATCCGGGTCGGGGGAGTGGCCCCCGGAGTGATCGACACGCCGATCCTCGAGGAAATCTCGGAGGAAGCGCTCGAAGCGCTCGTGCATGGAATCCCACTGGGACGAATTGGCACTCCCGACGAGGTCTGGCAGGCAGTACGGTTCATCCTCGTGTGTGAGTTCTTCACCGGCCGCACGATCGAAGTCGACGGCGGAGCTCGCATGGGTTGACCTCTATGGCCTGCTAAACACCCTGGGACGTCCCGGGCCACGCCCGCTGCTGGGCGAGCGTGGCCTCCCAGTGGGCCTTGATCTCCGCCATCGAATCCCCTCCCAGCTTCTCGAGCAGCGCGTCGGCCAGCACCAGGGCGACCATGGCCTCGGCGATGACCCCGGCGGCGGGGAGGGCGGTGACGTCGCTCCGCTCGTACTGCGAGCCGTGGGGCTCCAGGGTGTCGAGGTCGACGCTGGGCATTCCCTGGCGCAGGGTGGCGATGGGCTTCTTGTAGGCGGTGATCACCAGGTCCTCGCCGTTGGTGATCCCCCCTTCGAGGCCGCCCGCCCGGTTGGTGGGGCGGACCCAGCGGTCCCCCTCCCGCCCAATCGCGTCGTGCGCCGCGCTGCCGAAGCCCTGGCTTGCCGCGACGCCCGCGCCGATCTCCACCGCCTTGACCGCGTGCACCGACATCACCGCCTGGGCGAGCCGGCCGTCCAGCTTCTCGGCCCACTGGACGTGGGAGCCGAGGCCCGCGGGCACGTTGTGGGCGATCACCGTGACCGCGCCGCCCAACGTGTCGCCGTCCGCCTTGGCCTGCTCGACCAGCCGCACCATCTCTTCTTCGAGCGAGCGGTCGATGGCGCGCAGGGGGGAGGCGTCGTCGACCTGGAGGAGGTCCTCCCAGGTGGGGACCGGGGCGCCGGCGCCGATCGGGCCGAGGGAGCGCACGCCGCTGCGGATCTCGACGCCGAACTCGGCAAGGAGCATGCGGGCGAAGGCGCCGGCCGCCACCCGGGCGGTGGTCTCGCGGGCCGACGCCCGCTCCAGCACGTCGCGCAGGTCGCGCCGCAGGTACTTGAGGCCGCCGGGGAGGTCGGCGTGCCCCGGCCGCGGGGACTTGAGCCGCCGGAGCTCGGCGAGACGCGGGTCCACCTGCTCGGGACCCATGACCGCCTCCCAGTTGGCGTAGTCGCGGTTGGCGATCCAGAGGACGACGGGGGAGCCCAGGGTCTCGCCGCCGCGGACGCCGCCGCGGATCTCCGCCGTGTCCTTCTCGATCTCCATCCGCCGTCCCCGGCCGTAGCCGTGCTGGCGGCGGGCGAGGTCGCGGGCGAGCAGGCCGAGGTCCACCCGCAGGCCGGCGGGCAGGCCGGTGAGGAGGGCGGTCAGCCCCGGCCCGTGGCTCTCCCCTCCCGTGGTCAGGCGCAGACGGCGCATGGCGGCGAGGATATCAGGAGCGGAGGAGGGAGCCGGGGTGGGGTATGATCCCGCCCTGACTTTTGCGAGAGATCTCGACGTGACCGATACGACGAACACCTGGCAGCCCATTCTCGAAGGGGATCTCGCCGACCGCGCGCGCGGCGCGGTCGAGGAGATCGCCGAATCGTTGAAGCCCGCGATCCTGGCGGCGGACCCGTCGCAGGACGTCTCCGCGTTGGCGCCCTGGCGGCGGTCCACCTTCTCGCTGGCCGGCGGCCGGTCGGGCGAGGCTCTCCTCTTCACCTATCTCGACCAGGCGTTCCCGGGCCGGGGCTACGACGGCGTCGCCGCCTTGGCGCTGGAGCAGGCGAGCGAGGATCTCGGGCAGGTCCAGGCCCCTCCCGGCCTCTACAGCGGCTTCTCCGGCGTCGCCTGGACGGTGGAGCACCTGCAGGGGCGGCTGATCGAGCCGGACGACGATCCTGGCGAGGACATCGCCGACGCGATGGCCGAGCACCTGTCGATCACCCCCTGGCGGGGGGACTACGACCTGATCAGCGGCCTCGTAGGCTACGGCGTCTATGCCCTGGAGCGCATGCCCCGGCCCCAGGGGGAGGAGTGCCTGGCGCGGGTGGTGGCACGGCTGGACGAGACCGCCGAGAAGGGAGCGGACTACGTGACCTGGCTCACGCGGCCGGAGCTGCTGCCGCCGCGGACCCGGGAGGAGACCCCGGAGGGCAACTACAACGCGGGGGTGGCCCACGGCGTGCCGGGGGTGATCGGGCTGCTCGGCGAGGTCTGCGCCGCCGGCGTGGCGCTCGAGCAGGCCCGGCCACTCCTGGAGGGCTCGGTCTCCTGGCTCCTGGACCACCGGCTGCCGCCCGGCGGGTTCTCGGTCTTCCCCTACTCCGTCATCCCCGGCCGGGAGCTGAGCTCGACGCGCCTGGCCTGGTGCTATGGCG
>DASPJI010000596.1:0-2451 GCA_035628695.1 Thermoanaerobaculia bacterium
GCCCAGCGCCGCCGCCAGCGCCGCCACGTCCACGGCCCCGTCCAGGCGGACGGCGGACGGCACGTTATAGGTGGAGCTGCCGGGCTCTAGGCGGTCGAGGAACCAGAGGCGTTGCTGGGCGAAGGAGAGGGGCAACGGCTGGTCGCGGCGGACCGGGACCAGAGGCGGAGCCGCCGGTCCGCTCCCCAGGATCGCGGCGATCTCCGGCGCCAGACCAGCGACGGTGGGGCTCTCGAACAGGCGACGCAGAGGCAGCTCCACCCCGAAGGCGTCGCGCACCCGCGAGATCACCCGCGTCGCCAGCAGCGAATGGCCGCCGAGATCGAAGAATCCGTCGTGAATGCCGACCCGGTCCCGCGCCAGCACGTCGCGGAAGATGCCCGCCAGGACCTCCTCGACGGGGCTGCGCGGCGCGGTGCCCTCCGAGGTCCGGGCCACCTCGGGCTCCGGCGCCGGCAGCGCCCGGCGGTCCAGCTTCCCGTGGGGCGTGAGGGGCAGGGCGGCCAGAGGGACGAAGGCGGACGGCACCATGTACTCGGGGAGGCGCTGGCGCAGGAACTCTCTGAGATCCCCCTCCGCCGCCTCCGTCACCACGTAGGCGACGAGCCGCCGGTCCCCCAGCCGGTCCTCGCGGACCAGCACCGCCGCGTCCCGCACCGCCGGGTGCTCCTCGAGGCGCCTTTCGATCTCGCCCGGCTCGACCCGGAAGCCCCGGATCTTGACCTGATGGTCGAGGCGGCCGAGGAAGTCGACGCTGCCGTCCACGCGCATCCGGGCCCGGTCTCCCGTGCGATAGAGCCGCGCTCCGGGCCGGGCCGCGAAGGGGTCGGGTATGAAGCGCTCGGCGGTGAGGTCCGGCCGGCCCAGGTAGCCGCGCGCCACACCCTCCCCGCCGATGAGCAGCTCCCCCGGCACGGCGACGGGCAGAGGCTCAAGTGCGCCGTCCAGCACGTAGAGCGACGTGTTGGCGATGGGCCGGCCGATGGGCAGGTCGAGGTCGTCTCCACCGGCGAGACGGTGGAAGCTCGAGGTGATGGTGGTCTCGGTGAGGCCAAAGATATAGATCAGCTCCACCCCGAAGCGCTGCCAGACCGCGAGGCTCTCGGGTGCCGGCTTCTCGGAGCCCACGACCAGGAGGCGGAGCGTCGAGGGGAACCGCGCCCGGCCGCTCTCCAGCTCCCGCACCCACTCCTGCCAGTAGGGGGCCGGCAGCTCCGTCCAGGTGACGCCGGCCTCCTCAATGGCCCGGTGCAACTGGAGGGGCGAGCGGAGCCGGTCGGGGTCGTCGAACACCACGGCGCCGCCCGCGGCCCAGGTCGGGAACAGCTCCTCCGCCAGCACGTCGAAGCTTACGGGCGCGAACTGCAGTACCCGGTCGGAAGGTCCCAGTCCCATCCCCCGGACCATCTCGAGGGTGTAGTGGACCAGCGCCTGGTGCGGCACCACCACGCCCTTCGGCCGCCCGGTGGAGCCGGAGGTGAAGATAACGTAGGCGGAGGACTCGGGGTGTACGGGCCGCACCGGCGCCGGGGCTGAGGGAGCAGGACCGTCCACCGGCAGGACAGCGGCACCCAGCGCTGAGAAGCGTTCGATCAGCCCCTCGCGGGTGAGGAGCAGCGCCGCGCCGGAGTCTTCGATGAGCCCGGCGAGGCGGTCCAAGGGGTGCTCGGGGTCCAGAGGCAGGTAGGCGCTGCCCGCCTTGAGGACACCGAGGATCGCCACCGCCAGGTTCGCGGAGCGCTCGACGCAGATCGCCACAACGCACTCGGGCCCCACGCCATGGGCCCGCAGCCGGGCGGCGAGGAGGCCCGCCCGCCGGTCGAGGTCGCCGAATGTCAGGGTGGCGCCACGGTCGGTGCCGCGGTCGATCACCGCAAACGCGCCGGGCGCCAGTGCTGCCTGTTGCTCGACGAGCTCATGGAGACCGAGGTGGTCTGGGAAGGGGCGGCCGGTATCGTTCCACTCCAGCAGGAGCTGCCGCCGCTCCCCCTCGGTCAGGAGCGGCAGGGAGGCGACCGGAGTGTCCGGAACCGCCACGGCGGCGCTCAGGAGCACCGTGAGGTGCGTCAGCAGGCGCTCGATGGTGACCGCCTCGAACAGGTCGGTGCTGTACTCGGCGGCCCCCGCGATCCCCGCCTCGTCCTCGCTGATGTTGAGCGTGAGGTCGAAGAGCGCGGTCCCGCCCGGGGCTCCCAGGGGCTCCAGACGCAGCCCTGGCAGCTCCAGCGGCTCCATGGGCGCGTTCTGCAGCGTGAGCATCACCTGGAAGAGCGGCGTCCGAGAGAGGTCGCGCTCCGGCTGCAGCTCGCCCACCAGCATCTCGAACGGTAGATCCTGATGGGCATAGGCGTCCAGCGTCACCTCCCGGACCCGGGCGGCGAGCTCACCGAAGCCAGGATCCCCCGCGAGCCCGGTGCGCAGGACCAGGGTGTTGACGAAGAAGCCGATGAG
>DASPJI010000597.1:0-6537 GCA_035628695.1 Thermoanaerobaculia bacterium
TCGGGGTTGCTGAGCGTCAGGTAGGCCTGGGTGGCGCGCTCGAAGAGCACCTCCAGCACCCCCTCCCTGCCGGCCAGGCCCAGGCGCGCCGCGTGGCCCGGGTGGACGAGACGCGCCGTCCGCTCGAAGCCCTCGAAGATCTCCATCGCCCTGGCGACCAGCTCGACGCCCAGGAACTCGTAGTGGGTGGCCTCGCCGCTGGCGCGGAGGAGGGCCGCCACCTTCTCCCGGTGGGTACCGGGGTCGAGGTCCACGGGCCGCTCCGCGAGGCTGCGGGAGATTCTCTGGAGGAACAGCCGGAGCTCCTCCTCGGACACACGATGGGCTTCCATGAGATGGCGCCTATGTTACAGCAACGGGACCGGTATAGATTGCGCACGCATGCACCGAGCCCTCCGGCCCCTCCCCTGGATCGCCATCCTCCTCCTGGCGGCCGCCGTGCGCCTCACCGCGGTCACCGCCGCCCTCCCCTACATGAACTACGTGGACGACGGCAACTATCTCCACCCGGTGGCGCAGATGCTCCGCTCCGGCTCCTGGGACCCGGGCTGGTATCTTTACCCCACGCTGCCCCTCGCCGCCGTGGCCGCGGCGGCGCGCCTGTACGGCCCGGTCTACCAGGCCGAGCACGGCCGGCCGATGCGCGAGGACCTCACCCCGCCCGGAGGGGATTTCTACGACGTGCTGGAGCCGGTGGAGCTGCTGCTCATCGGACGAGTCCTCTGTCTGATCGTCAGCGTGGGGGCCGTGCTGCTGACCGGGCTGCTGGCGCGGAGGCTGGCGGGCAACCGGGCCGGGTTGCTGGCCGCCTTCGCCGCCGCCCTGGTGCCGGCGCTGGTGATCCGCAGCGGCATCGCCACGGTGAACCCCTACGCGGTCTTCTTCACCCTCGCCTGCCTGCTCTTCGCCGACCGCCTCCGCACCTCGTCCCATCCGAGCCGCGAGGCGCTGGCGGCGGGGGCGATGGCCGGCCTGGCCTTCGCGTCCAAGTACCCGGCGGTGCTCGTCTCCCTCTCCTTCGCGGCCACCGTCCTCTTCGTCCGCAGCGGCTGGGGGGAGCGACTCCGGTTCTGGGTGCTGGGCGGCGTCGGAGCCGTGGCCGGCCTGGTCCTGGGGATCCCGCCGCTCCTCACCAACCCCCGCGGCGTGCTGGGAGGAGTCTTCCAGCAGGGGACCTTCTACGAGGAGCTGCCTTCTCCCTCGACCTTCTGGCGGCAGACGTTCCACCGGGCCGAGTGGGACCTCCCCTACGAGCACCCGGAGCTGGGCTGGCCGTTCCTGGTCCTCGGGCTCGCCGGGCTGGCCCTCGGCGCCTTTACGCGGGACATCTCCGGCACCGTCCGTGCCTGGTGGGTGTACATCCTCGTGGCGCTGGGGCTCTACACCCGTTACGGCTACCAGCCGTTCCGCAACCTGCTCCCCCTGGTGCCGCTGCTTTGCATCGGCGTGGCACTGCTGGCGGTCCGAATCCGGCCGCGCCTCCCCCGGCCCCTCTGGGCGGACGCCGCCGGCTTCCTGGTGATCGCCGCGCTCTTCGGCCCGCCGGTGACCGGCTACGCCCTGGAGAGGTGGCGCTTCCAGGACTCCCGGAAGCAGGCGGTGGACTGGCTGTCTGCCTACACCGGCCCCGGAGACACCGTGCTCGTCCTGCGCGAGCTCGCCTTCCTCCCCGGAGAGCTCGGCCGGCTGGAGGCGAAGATCGTGCCGCGGCGCCTTGAAGCGGCGCGGACGCCCCTCCTTCGCGCCGTCCCCCGCTTCGTTCTCCTGGGCGAGCCCACGAACGAGCAGGGCCGGCAAGCCATCGGTCCCGCCTTCCGCCGAAGGGTCCTCGACCGCTACGAGATCCGCGCCCGCTTCGGAGAGGTCAACACGCCCCCCTTCCCCTATTGGTGGCACGGCAACCGGCAGATCGTCTATGTGCTGGAGCGGCGGGATGCAGCCTTTCCCGCAGATCTCGGAGCCGCTCCACCCTGGAGCTGAGCTGTCCCACCCTGGTATCAAGCTGTCCAACCTCAGGGTGGAGGTGCTCCACCATGGAGAGGCGCCTCTCCACCCCGAAGCGGAGCCGTCCCACCCTGGACACCAGAGGTCCTACCCTGGAGCGGAGCCGCTCCACCCCGAGTCGGGAAGGCTCCGGAATCTGTGGCGACGGCTCCAGCCTGAAGGCGAACGGCCCCTGGCTGAAGCGGAGCCGCTCCTGGCTGCATGGGGATCGCTCCTGGTCGAGGTGGGACGATCCCTGTCCAGGGTGATGAGCCTCCTGCCTGAAGGCGAGCGGCTCATGGTCAGGATGGAGAGGCTCCGGACTGAAGGCGAGCGGCTCCGCCATCTGGGGGAGAACCCGGCGGCCGCGGTCCAGGGTCGCCCGTTTCAGGCCCGGCGGATGAGCCGCAGCAGCAGGAGGAGGACGACGGCGCCAATGAAAGCGACGAAGATGGTGCCGACCAGCCCTCCGAAGGGGGAGCCCCACCCCATCTGGCGGAACAGCCAGCCGCCCACGAAGGCGCCGATGATGCCGATGACGATGTCGCCCAGCAGGCCATAGCCGCGGCCGACGACGAACGATGCGAGGACGCCGGCGACGAGGCCGACGATGATCCAGGTCAGGATGTCCATCCGAGTGCTCCCCTCTCGTGATCCGGGACCGGGGGGTTCCGGCCCGGCGTCCACTGCTCTACGACGGACTGCCGGACCGGATGTGCACGGCGGATGCCAGGACGGGGGACGGGTATGATGGGGACATGAGGGGGTGACCGCCCGGTCGAGCCGGGCTCGCGAAAGGATCGACGCCATGACGCCGAGCACCTCGTCTTCTCCGGCGGAGGCCCGCCGCGCCGCTCTCGCCGAGCCGCGCCTGGCCGCCTACCTACCACTCGTCTACATCGCCTGGGCCGACGGCGACCTCGAACCGGCCGAGATCGCGGACATCCGCGCCCGGGTGGAGGCCGGCGACGGGCTCCCGGCGCCGGCCCGGTCCCTCCTCTGCGCCTGGCTCGATCCATGGGCTGCCCCATCGGCCGGCGAGTTGGCCACCCTGCGGGGGAGCCTGCGACGCGCCGGCCGGGAGCGGCAGGCGGCGGCGCTCCAGCCGGTGGAGCGCGAGACCCTGGCGGATCTCGAAGCCGCTCTCGGCGTGACCGGCACCGAGGCCGCGCGGCGACTCGACGGCGAGCGCCAGCCGCCGCCACCCGCGCCCGCGGCGGCGCCGCTCGACGCCGCTGGCCTCGCCAGCTTCCTCGACGGCGCCCAGCGCGGCACCCGTGAGCGGGTCCGCCGCCTCCTCTCGACCCCCGAGCTCGCCTATCGCTCCGAGCTCGGCCGCGAAGCCTACCGCGCGCAGGTGCTCGCCTGGTGCCGCCGGCTGGCGGCGGAGGGCGTCGCCCCGCTCGGGCTTCCCCGCGAGCATGGCGGCGGCGGCGACCCGGCGGCGTTCCTCGCCGCGTTCGAGACGCTCGGCCACCACGACCTCTCGCTGCTCGTCAAGCTCGGCGTCCAGTTCGGGCTCTTCGCCGGCAGCATCTACCAGCTCGGGAGCGAGCGCCATCACGCCGCCTACCTCCCCGCCGCGGCGCGCCTCGACCTCGCCGGCAGCTTCGCCATGACCGAGACCGGGCACGGCTCGAACGTCGCCGACCTCGAAACGGCCGCCCGCTACGACCCCGAGGCCGGCACCTTCGAGATCCACACCCCGACCCCGGGGGCGCGCAAGGACTACATCGGTGGCGCGGCGCGGGACGCCCGGCTCGCCGTCGTCTTCGCGCAATTGGAGACCGCCGGCGAGCGCCACGGCGTGCATGCCTTCCTGGTGCCGCTACGCGATGAGCGCGGCGGCGTCCTGCCCGGCATTCAGATCGAGGACTGTGGCGAGAAGCCCGGCTTGAACGGCGTCGACAACGGCCGCATCGCCTTCGACCGCGTGCGCGTGCCGCGGGAGGCGCTCCTCGACCGCTTCGCCACGGTGGCGGCGGACGGCGCCTACACCAGCCCGATCGCGAGCCCCGGCAAGCGCTTCTTCACCATGCTGGGGACGCTGGTCGGCGGACGGGTGAGCGTGGCCCTGGCCGCGCTGTCGGCCGCCAAGTCGGCGCTGTGCATCGCGGTCCGCTACGGGGACCGCCGGCGCCAGTTCGGCGCGGCGGGTGAGCCCGAGACGCTGCTCCTCGACTATCCGGCGCACCAGAGGCGGCTGCTCCCCCGCCTCGCCGCCACGTACGCCCTCCACTTCGCCCTGCGCGACCTGGCGGCGCGTTACGTGGAAGCGGTCACGGGAGAGGCGGACGAGACGGCACGCCGGAGCGTCGAGGGGCTCGCCGCCGGGCTCAAGGCCCTGTCCACCTGGCACGCGACGGACACCATCCAGACCTGCCGCGAAGCTTGCGGCGGGCAGGGCTACCTCTCGGTCAACCGCTTCGGAGCGCTCAGGGCGGACAGCGACGTCTTCACCACCTTCGAAGGGGACAACACCGTCCTCCTCCAACTGGTGGCGAAGGGGCTCCTCTCCGAATACCGCAAGCAGTTCGGCGACATGGGGTTCGTCGACCTGATGCGCTTCGTCGCCTCCCGCGCCGGCACGGCGATGCGCGAGCTGAATCCGATCATCTCGCGGACCACCGCGCCGGAGCACCTGCGCGATCCCGAGTTCCATCTGGGAGCACTGCGCTGGCGCGAGGAGCACCTGCTCGCCACCGTCGCCCGGCGGCTCAAGAAGCGCCTCGACTCCGGCCTGGAGCCCACCCGGGCGATGGTCGACTGCCAGACTCATCTCCTGGCCACCGCACGCGCCCACGTGGAGAGGATCATCGTCGAACGCGCCGCCGAGGCCATCGCGGCGGCGCCGGCCGAGCACGCCGCGGTCCTGCGTCCGCTCCTCGCCCTCGACGCGCTCGCCCGGATCGAAGCCGGCGCCGGGTGGCTGCTCGAGCACGGAGTCCTCGAGGCGGCCAAGGCGCGCGCGGTCCGCAAGCAGGTCGACGTCCTCTGCTGCGAGCTGCGCCCCCTGGCGCGCGGCCTGGTCGATGCCTTTGCGATCCCCGACGAGGTGCTCGCCGCGCCGATCGCGGTCTAGGCGGCGTGCTTCGTCACCCAGGCGACGTAGCGGTCCATCCAGCCCTGCAGGAAGGCCTTGGTCTCCGCGTTGGCGAGATTGCCCCCCTCGTCGAACAGCCCGTCCTTCACCTGAATGAAGACCTCGGGCTGGCCCAGCGTCGGCATGTCCAGGTAGGCCAGGATGTTGCGCAGGTGCTGCTGCGCCATGGAGGTACCGGGGGCGCCGACCGACACGCCAACCACACCGGCGGGCTTGCCGGCCCATACGCTCTGGCCATAGGGACGGGAGGCGTGATCGATCGCGTTCTTCAACACGCCGGGGATCGAACGGTTGTACTCCGGCGTGACGAAGAGGACGCCCTGGGAAGCGGTGATCTCGCCCTTCAACCGCTTGACCGTATCGGCCGGGTCCGAGTCGTCATCCTGGTTATAAAGCGGCAGGTCGTCGATCCGCACCTGCTGGAAAGAAAGCTCCGGCGGCGCCAGGGCCATCAGGGCTTTGGCCAGTTGGCGGTTGAACGAATCACGGCGGAGGCTGCCGACCAGCAGGGCGATTTGATACTGGCTCATGGGATCTTCCTTCGATCATGGGTTACGTTACGGCTGAGGCGCCGCGAGCGCGCCGCCGCCGAGGGCGATATAAAGCGCGACGAGGTTGTCCACCTCGGCGCGGCGAAGCTGGAGCAGCGCCTGTTCGGCGGCAAAAAGGTTGCGTTCGGCATCGAGCACCTCGATGTAGCCGACGGCCCCTTCGCGGTAGCGGATCCGCGCCAGCTCGGCGATCTGGCGTTGCGCCAGCGTGCCGCGCTCCTGGGCGGCGACCTGCTCGGCCAGGTAGCGGCGGCCGGCGAGCGCGTCGGCGACTTCCCGAAACGCGGTCTGGATCGTGCGCTCGTAGTCGGCGATGGCGGCGTCCTCGCGCGCCTCCGCGACGGTCAGGTTGCCGCGCAGGCGGCCACGGTTGAAGATCGGAAGGCTGATGAAGGGGCCGAAGCTCCAGGTCAGACCGTCGCTGCCGACGAGGTCGCCGAGCTCGGCCGAGGCGAAGCCGAGGTTGCCCGTCAGCCCGGTCGACGGGAAGAAGGCGGCGCGCGCGGCGCCGATGTCGGCCCGGGAGGCGCGCAGCCGTTCCTCGGCGGCGCGGATGTCGGGCCGGGCGAGCAACAACTCGGAGGGGAGCCCCGCGGCCAGGGTCACCGAGCCCGCCTGCCGGGCGAGCGGCAGCGGCTCGGGCAAAGGCCCGGCGAGCGGCCCGCCGACGAGGACGGCGAGGGTGTTCTCGCTCCGCGCCCGCGCCAGGCGCAGGCCGGCCAGCTCGGTCTCGGCCTGCGTCAGCAGCGACTCCGCCTGCCGGAAGTCGAGGGCCGAGGTGATGCCCGCGTCGAGCCGCACCCTGGCGATCCGCAGCCCCTCCTCGCGGCTCTGCACGGTGGCCTCGGCGAGCTCGATGCGCTCGGCGGCCTCGCGCGATAGGAGATAGGTCGCGGCCAC
>DASPJI010000598.1:0-11030 GCA_035628695.1 Thermoanaerobaculia bacterium
CCGGGCGGGTGGTCAAGGGGGTGCGCTTCCAGGATCTGGTCGACCAGGGGGACCCGGCGGAGTCGGCGCTGCGCTATGCCATGCAGGGGGCGGACGAGATCGTCTTCCTGGACATCGGCGCCGCGCCCGAGGAGCGCGACACGGAGCTGGACTGGGTGCGCCGCACCGCCGAGCAGGTCTTCGTCCCCCTCACCGTGGGCGGCGGCGTGCGCAGCGAGGACGACGCGCGGCGCCTCCTCCTCTCCGGCGCCGACAAGGTCGGGATCAACTCCGCCGCCGTCGAGCGGCCGGAGCTCATCGCCAGCCTCTCCCGTCGCTTCGGCAGCCAGTGCGTGGTGCTGTCCGTCGATGCCTGGCGACGGGAAGGTGGCTGGGAGGTGGTCACACGTGGCGGCCGACATCCCACCGGGCTCGACGCGCTCGACTGGAGCGTCCAGGGGGTGGAGCGCGGTGCCGGGGAGATCCTCCTCACCAGCATCGACCGCGACGGCACCCAGGGGGGCTACGACCTCGACCTCCTCGCCGCCGTGACCAGCCGGGTGCGGGTGCCGGTCATCGCCTCGGGTGGGGCGGGCACGCCGGAGCACCTGGCCCAGGCTTTGGCCGCTGGCGCTGCCGCGGTGCTCGCCGCGTCCATCTTCCATCAGGGGACCTGGACCGTGGCCGGGGTGAAGCGAGCCCTGGCCGCCGCCGGCTTCTCGGTCCGTCTGGAGGCCGCATGAGTCTCGATCCCGCCGCCCTGCGCTATGACGACCGAGGTCTGGTCCCTGTCGTCGTCCAGGACGTGGTCACCGGTGCCGTCCTGATGCTCGCCTTCGCCGACCGCGAGGCGGTGGAGAAGACCCTGGCCACCGGGCAGGCTCACTTCTGGAGCCGCTCGCGCCAGTCCCTCTGGCGCAAGGGGGAGACCTCCGGCAACGTCCTGGAGGTGGTCGAAGTGCTGCCCGACTGCGACGGCGACGCCCTGCTGGTGCGCGCCCGGCCGGCGGGGCCCACCTGCCACCGCGGCACCCGGAGCTGCTTCGAACCCAATCCGGCCGGCCTGGAGCTGGGCTGGCTCGCTGCCGTTCTCGACGAGCGGCGCCACGCCGATCCGGCCGAGAGCTACACCGCCCGCCTGATAGCGCGCGGCATCGAGCGCGTGGCACAGAAGGTAGGAGAGGAAGGGGTGGAGACCGCTCTCGCCGCCGTCTCCGCCGCGCACCATGCCGGCGACCCCGCCCGGCGGACCGCTCTGGTAGGTGAGGCGGCCGACCTCCTCTACCACCTCGTCCTCCTCCTCCTGGGGAGCGGCCTGCGGCCTGAGGACGTGGCGGCGGAGCTTTCGAAGAGACACCGCCCCTCCACCCGGCGGGAGCTGGTAGAGTCCGAAGCGAGGCCGTCCGATGCCATCTGAGATCCGCCGCGCTGTACCCCACATCCGGGAGTTCCTCGCCGACAGCCTGACGCCGCTCGCGGTGTACCGGCGCCTCGCCGAGACCTCCCCCTACCGGTTCCTGCTGGAGAGCGTCGCCGGCGGCGAGCGGGTCTCCCGCTTCAGCTTCCTCGGCGCCGGGCCACGCGAGATCTACCGTCTCTACCCCGACCGTCTCGAACTGGAGCGGGGCGGGCGCCGCAAGCGACTGCCCGGCGAGCCGCTGGAGGCGCTACGCCGAGTGGTCAACGAAACGGTGGCCGAGCCGACCTCTATCCCGTTCACCGGCGGCCTGGTGGGCTATTTCGGCTACGACCTCATCCGGATGGTGGAGCGCTTGCCGAACCGCCCGCCGGATCCGTTCGACCTCCCCGTGGCGCTGCTGGCCCGCTTCGACACCCTGGTGATCTTCGACCACGCCCATCAGCGGGTGCTCGCCATCGCCAACGAGATCGAGGGGGAGGTGGGGGTGGCCGCCGCCGAGCGCCAGCTCGCCCGCCTCTCCAAGCTGTTGACTGAAGAAGTGGCGGGCGGCGGCGTCGCCATGCCGGGAGTATCTCCGGGCCCGGTCCTGACCCGCGCCCGCCCCAACCTCGACGGAGCGGCGTTCCGGCGGGCAGTCGAGACTGCCAAGGAGCACATCGCGGCCGGCGACATCTTCCAGGTGGTCCTCGCCCGGCGCTTCAAGGTGCCGCGCCGGATCGACCCGCTGGCGCTCTATCGCGCCCTGCGCATGGTCAACCCCAGCCCCTACATGGTGCTGTTCGAGTCCCCGGACGTCGGGCTCGTCGGTGCCTCGTCGGAGATGCTGGTCCGCAAGCAGGGGCGGCATCTGGAGACTCGGCCCATCGCCGGTACCCGGCCGCGCGGTATGGACGCCGCCGGCGACCGCAGCCTCGCCGACGGCCTCAAGGGAGATTCCAAGGAGCGGGCCGAGCACGTCATGCTGGTGGATCTGGGGAGGAA
Organism: Thermoanaerobaculia bacterium; assembly: GCA_035628695.1. Classification (GTDB taxonomy): domain Bacteria; phylum Acidobacteriota; class Thermoanaerobaculia; order Multivoradales; family UBA5704; genus DASPJI01. Next base: position 2,381 of record DASPJI010000598.1, read on the forward strand.
CGACCTCGGCCGCGTCGCCCTACCTGGGAGCGTCCGGGTGTCGAGCTTCATGGACATCGAGCGATACAGCCATGTCATGCACCTGGTCTCCAGCGTCGAGGCCGAGCTCGATCAGGGAAGGGACGGCCTCGACGCGCTGCTGTCCTGCTTCCCGGCGGGCACCGTGTCCGGCGCTCCCAAGATCCGGGCGATGGAGATCATCGATTCGCTGGAGCCCGAGGCTCGGGGACCCTACGCCGGCGCCGTCGGCTACCTCTCCTATTCCGGCGACGTGGACACCTGCATCACCATCCGCACGCTGGTGGTCCGCGAGGACGAGACCTCGGTCACTGCCGGCGCCGGCATCGTCGCCGACTCCGATCCGGCGGCGGAGGAGCGGGAGACCGAGAACAAGGCGGCGGGGCTGCTCACGGCTGTGGCCCTCGCCGAAGCGTTGGAGGAACGCGCTTGATCCTGATGGTGGACAACTACGACTCCTTTACCTGGAACCTGGTGCAGATGCTGACCGCCGCCGGGGCCGACGTGGAGGTGCTGCGCAACGACGCTTGCGACGCTACGGCCATGCTCGCCCGCGAGCCCGAGGGCATCGTGCTCTCGCCCGGCCCCGGCCGCCCCGAGGACGCCGGCGTCTGTCTCGACCTCATCCGCCGGCTCACCAAGCAGCGGTCGGCGACGCCGCTCCTTGGCGTCTGCCTCGGGCACCAAGCCCTGGGCGTCGCCTTCGGCGCCACCGTCGACCGGGCGAAGCGGCTGATGCACGGTAAAACCTCGCCGGTGCGCCACGGCGGCCAGGGGATCTTCGCCGGCCTGCCCGACCCGTTCGAGGCCACCCGCTACCACAGCCTCGACGTGAAGGAGGAGACGCTGCCGGGGGAGCTGGAGCCCCTGGCTTGGAGCGACGACGACAGCCTCATGGGCATGCGTCACCGCGAGCTCCCCCTGTGGGGCGTGCAGTTCCACCCGGAGTCGGTGCTCACCGCTTCGGGACCGCACCTGCTGTCGAACTTTCTCGGCATCTGCCGGCGGCACGGAGATCCCGCATGACCTCCCGGGAGCCCATCGCTCCGAAAGAGGCGCTGCGCCGCCTCGCCCTCGGCGAGAGCCTGAGCCGCGACGAGACCGAGGACCTCTTCGGCCAGCTCATGGACGGACTGGTGAGCGATCCGATGAAGGCGGCCCTGCTGGTGTCGCTGCGGATGAAGGGGGAGGCGGTCTCCGAGATCACCGGCGCCGCCGCGGCCATGCGCCGGCGGGTCGTACCCATTCCTCATACCGCCGAAGGGGTGATCGACACCTGCGGCACCGGCGGCGACGGCCGAGGGACGTTCAACATCTCGACCGCCGCGGCCCTCGCCGCGGCGGCGGCCGGGCTCTCCGTGGCCAAGCACGGCAACCGCTCGGTCTCCAGCCGCTCCGGCAGCGCCGACGTGCTGGCGGCGCTGGGTGTGCGCATCGAGGTGGAGCCGGCGGTGGCGGGGCGCGCCATCGACCAAGTGGGGATCGCCTTCCTCTTCGCCCCCCTGCTGCACCCGGCCATGCGCGAGGTGATGCCGGTACGCCGGGAGTTGGGGCTACGTACCATCTTCAACGTCCTGGGCCCGCTGACCAATCCGGCCGGGGCGCGGCGCCAGCTCATGGGGGTCTACGCCGAGAGCCTGGTGGAGCCCATCGGTCAGGTGCTGCGCGACCTCGGGGCGGAGCACGCCATGGTGGTGCACGGCAGCGACGGCCTCGACGAGATCACCACCACCGGCCCCACCCGCGTTAGCGAAGTGCGGGGCGGCGAGGTCCGGACCTACCACCTGGAGCCGGAGCGCTTTCGCATCCGCCGCGCCCGCCTGGAGGATCTGGCTGGAGGTGGCCCGGAGGAGAACGCCGCCCTGATGCACCGCGTGCTTGCCGGTGAGCCGGGGCCGCTGTCGGACATCACGGCCCTGAACGCCGGCGCCGCGCTCTACGTGGGTGGGCGGGTGCCGTCCATCGAGCAGGGGGTCGAGCAGGCGCGGGAGATGCTCGCCTCCGGCGCCGCGGCCCGCAAGCTCGCCGCCCTCAAAGGCTTCTTCGCGTGAGCGGGCCGCCGGACATCCTGATCCGGATCGCCGAGCGGCGGCGGCAGCGCATCGCCGAGGCGCTCGGCGGTGGCAGCTCGCCGGAGCTATCCTCAGGACCGCCGCTCACCCCCTCCGACAACGCTTTCCTGGGCGCGCTGGCCGGGCGCCGTCGCCATGGCGCTTCGGCACCCCCCGCGATCATCGCCGAGGTCAAGATGGGATCGCCGCGCCTCGGCTCCCTCGCCGGCCGGGTCGACCCGGTGGCGCAGGCGCGGACCTATGCCGAGAACGGCGCGACCGCGCTCTCGGTGGTGGTGGAGCCCGATTTCTTCCATGGCGGCTACGATCTCCTTTCGGCCTGCCGCGAGGCTTCGGGCCTGCCCGCCATCGCCAAGGACTTCGTCGTCGATCCCTTGCAGCTCGTCTGGGCGCATGAGGCCGGAGCCGACGCCGTCCTACTCATCGCCTCCCTGTACGGGGCGGACGAGCTGGCATGGTACGCCGGCCTCGCCCGCAGCCTCGACCTCGTGCCGCTCGTCGAGACCCACGATGCCGACGACATCGCACGGCTTTCCGGCGAGGACTGGGAGCTGGTGGGGGTCAACAACCGCGACCTGCGCACCTTCGACGTCGAGCTGGAGCGGTCGATCGCCCTGCTCCCCCTCCTACCCCCCGGTGCCCTGCGGGTGGCGGAGAGCGGCATTCGCGACGCCCTGGACGTCCTCCTCCTGCGCGACAGCGGCTTCGACGCCTTCCTGATCGGCGAGTCGCTGTTGCTGGCGGACGATCCCGCGGCCAAGCTGTGCGAGCTGGTGGGGGGCTGACCGCCCGATGGAGACGATCGGCCGGGTGCGGGTGAAGGTCTGCGGCGTCATCGATCCCGAGAACGCCCGGATGGCCGCGGAATCGGGGGCGGATTTCCTGGGGTTAAACTTCTATCCGCGCAGCCCGCGGTACGTCGACGCCGGCCGGGCGCGGGAGATCGCCGACGCGGTGCGTCAGCTATCAGGACAACATCGGGATCTCTCGTTGGTAGGTGTCTTCGTCAACAGCCCGGCGGCCGAGATCGAGAAGATCTCGGACCGGGTCGGCCTGGACCTGGTGCAGCTCAGCGGCGACGAGACGCCGGCCGAGGTGGCGCCGTTCGCCGGCCGGGCGATCAGGGTGTTCCGCACCGGCGGTGACCCCGGAAGCGATACCCTTGAGGCCTACGGCGACGTCTGGGGGGTGCTGTTCGACGCCCCTCACAGTTCCCTGTATGGTGGCACGGGCGAGAGCTGGGGCTATGAGTCCGTGGCTGCGGTCGCGGACCGGCGCCGGGTTTTCCTGGCGGGCGGGCTGGGGCCGGACAACGCGGCACGGGCGGTGGCCGCCTGCCGGCCGTACGCCATCGACGTCTGCTCGCGGGTGGAGTCGGCTCCCGGCATCAAGGATCCCGAGCTGCTGCTGCGGCTCTTCGAGGAGGTGAGGCATGGCGAGGACAAAACCCCGTCCTGATCCGGCGGGGTACTTCGGAGAGTACGGCGGGCGCTTCGTCCCCGAGACGCTGATGGAGCCGCTGGGCGAGCTGGCCCGGGCCTACGACCGGGTGAGCCGGCAGCGCGCCTTCCGTCGCGAGCTGGCCGACGTGCTGCGCGAATTCGCGGGTCGGCCCACCCCCCTCTACTACGCGGAGCGCCTCACCAAGGAGCTCGGCGGCGCGCGGATCTATCTCAAGCGCGAGGACCTGCTGCACACGGGCGCGCACAAGATCAACAACGCCGTCGGCCAGTGCCTGCTCGCCCGCAGGATGGAGAAGGAGCGGGTGATCGCCGAGACCGGCGCCGGCCAGCATGGCGTAGCCACGGCGGCGGCGGCCGCCTACTTCGGTCTGGCCTGCGTCGTCTACATGGGCAGCGAGGACATGCGGCGGCAGCGCCTGAACGTCGACCGCATGCACCTCCTCGGCGCCGAGGTGGTGCCGGTCGACTCCGGCAGCCGCACCTTGAAGGACGCGATCAACGAGTCGCTACGCGACTGGGTCACCAACGTCCGCACCACCCACTACGTCCTGGGATCGGTGCTCGGCCCGGACCCCTACCCCCGCATGGTGCGCGACTTCCACCGCGTCATCGGCGACGAGGCCCGGGTGCAGCTCAAGGCCAAGGCCGGCACCGACGCGCCCGACTTGGCGGTGGCGTGCGTCGGCGGCGGCAGCAACGCCATCGGCCTGTTCACCGCCTTCGTCGACGACCGGCGCGTCCGCCTCATCGGCGTCGAGGCCGGAGGGCGGGGCAGCGCCCGGGGCGAGCACGCGGTGCGCTTCGGCCGCAGCTCTCTGGGGGTCCTCCACGGCACCCGCACCCTGGTGTTGCAGGACCTGGAGGGGCAGATCGCCACCACCCACTCGGTCTCCGCCGGGCTCGACTACCCGGCCGTGGGGCCGGAGCACGTCTGGCTCCACGAGCAGAAGCGGGTGGAGTACACCTCGGTGACCGACGAGGAGGCGGTGGCCGCCTTTCACCTGCTGGCCCGCACCGAGGGGATCCTGCCGGCCCTCGAGAGCTCGCACGCCCTCGCCGAGGCGGTCCGGCACGCGCCGCGGCTGTCGAACCGGCGCGTCGTGCTGGTGAACCTCTCCGGGCGCGGTGACAAGGACGTCGAATCGGTAGTCGCCTTCGACCGCGAGCAGTCGGCGCGGCCGGGAGAGCCGGAGTCGATCGCATCGATGGTGGCGCGGCGCCAGCCCGCGGCACCACGGGTAGGAGGGAGGCGATGAGCGCCATCGACGAAGTCTTCGCGCGTTGTGAGGAGGAGGAGCGGGCGGCGTTCATCCCGTTCCTCATGGCCGGGGACCCCAGCCTGGAGTCCACCGCCGCCCAGCTCGAGGCTCTGGCGGCGGGGGGCGCTGACATCATCGAGCTGGGGGTCCCGTTCAGCGATCCGATCGCGGACGGCCCCACCATCCAGCGGTCCGCCACCCGCGCCCTGGCCGCCGGCGCCAAAATGTCGGCGATCCTCGACCTGGTGGCCAGGCACCGCGACCGGCTGGACGTACCAGTCGTGCTCTTCACCTACTTCAACCCGATCCACGTCCGGGGCGTGGCACGCTTCGCCGAGCAGGCCGCTGCCTCCGGCGTCGATGGCGTGCTGTGCGTCGACCTGCCGCCGGAGGAGGGGTGCCGCGAGCTCGTGCCGGCGCTGCGCGAGCAGGGAGTGGACGCCGTCTACCTGCTCGCCCCGACCAGCTCGCGCGACCGTATGAAGCGGGTAGCCGACGCCTCCAGCGGCTTCATCTACTATGTCTCGCGGACCGGGGTGACCGGCGAGCGCGAAGCGCTGCCCGCCGAGCTGCTGCGCGAGGTCAAGCGCCTGCGACGGCGGCTGCCGCTGCCGCTGGCGGTGGGCTTCGGCATCTCCAACCCGGCGCAGGTGGCGGCGGTGGGGGAGGTCGCAGACGGCGTGGTGGTGGGGAGCGGCCTCGTCCGGCTGGTGGAGGAGATGGGCGCGGATCCGGACCTGCCGGCGGCGCTCGAGCAGCGGGTGCGGGAGCTGTCCGCGCCGTTGCGGAAGGCGCTGCGCCGGCGCCCGGCGTGAGGACACCCTGGAGACGGAGAGAAGGAGGTGAGGTGGTGGAGAGGAAGCAAGAACGGCAGATCGCGACGTTGATCCACGGCAGATACCTGCTGGACCTCCCGTCCCAGATGGAGGGCTCGCCCCTGCTGGTGGGCTTCCACGGCTACGGCGAGACGGCCGACAAGCACATGGAAGAGCTGCGCCGCATCCCGGGTGCCTCGCGCTGGGCGCTATGCGCCGTCCAGGCGCTCCACCCCTTCTACAACCGGACGGGAGAAGTCATCGCCAGTTGGATGACGCGGCTCGACCGGGACCAGGCGATCCTCGACAACATCCGCTACGTCTCCAGCGTCGTGGCCGAGGTCCGGCTGCAGGTTCCGGTCTCGCAGCGCCTGGCCTACCTCGGGTTCTCCCAGGGGGCTGCCATGGCCTACCGCGCCGCCGCCTCCTGCGGCCACTCGAGCCAGGGGGTGGTGGTGCTGGGCGGCGACGTACCGCCCGAACTCGAGACGCGGGACCTTGCCCACTTCCCGCCGGTGCTGCTGGGGCGCGGCAGTAGCGAGGAGTGGTACGACGCTGCCAAGATGGACCACGACGTCGGCCTGCTCCAGCGCAAGGGGGTCCACGTCCAGCCCTTCGTCTTCCAGGGGGGGCACGAGTGGACCAACGAGTTCCGCGCCGCGGCCGGGGAGTTCCTGGCCCAGGTCTTCTCGCCCGCCTCCTGAGCGAAAAACAAAAAGGCGCCCGGCCAGCGGGCGCCCTCTCGTCTGTGCGGATAAGCCGGTGTGACTGGCTTGTCTGCGGTCTCTTACTGAGCCGGGGGGGTGGCGGTGCCCATGCCGGTACCCATGTCGGTACCCATGTCGGTGCCCATGCCCATGTCGGTGCCCATGCCAGTGCCCATGTCAGTGCCCATGGTCGTGTCAGTGGCCATCGGAGCGGGCTCCATCCCCATGCCCATGTCGGTGGTGCCGGTGGTCTCCTCGACCGCGGTGTTCCCCTCCTCGGCCCGGCCGCAACCGACCATCGGGACGAGAAGAGCAGCCAGCAGACACAGGAGCGACAGATGAACGAACAGCTTCTTCATGTGATTTTCTCCCTTTTTGTATGAAACTGAATTAAATGCGGAGGACGACCGCTACGACCGATCGCCCACAGTGATAAGGTTGACGACTCTCCGGACGCCATCCGTATCTCGGGCCAACTGCTCCGCCTTGGTCCGGGCCTCTTCCTTCTCGACCCTTCCCTGCAGCGTCACCACGCCCTCATTGGTGTCCACATCGATATTGAACGGGTTGATGTCCCCGTCGGCCGTCAGCTTCGCCTTCACCGCAGCCGTGATCGCCGCGTCGTCCACCTGCGCGCCGGGGGTCCTCGTCGAGCTGCAGGCACCCAGGGCCAGCAGCGCCATCAACGCAAAGCATACGACAGAAACGCGGATCATTGCCTTGTTCATGATGTCATCCTCCTCACTCTATCCTTGACTACGTTGTCTGGGGGTCTGTGGCATCAGACCGTGTGTACGCTCGTTGCTCTCAAGCAGAATTTGTGCCACAGCCTCCAGCCAGGGTGTCCAGGACGCGTACGGAGTGTCGGACGGGGCGAGAGTATACAGCCTGCCTTGTCGCTCCTCAAGAGGTGGGGAGCGCAAAAACCGGGATTCTTCGGCATCTAGTCCTCGCGGTAGCCGTTGAGCCGGTTGTAGAGGGTCTTGAGGCTGACTCCCAGGATCTCCGCGGTCTTCCGCTTGTTGCCGCCGTAGGCGTCCAGCGTCGCCATGATCAGGCGCCGCTCGACCTCCTCGATGGAGGTCCCCACCTGGAAGTGGAGGCTGCGGATCAGGCCGGAGTCGCCCCCGACCTCGCGCGGCAGGCAGCGGGAGTTGATCTCCTGGTCGGCCATGATGAACGCGCGGTGGACCACGTTCTTGAGCTCGCGCACGTTGCCGGGCCAGGAGTGGCTCCGCAGGCGCTCCATGGCGTCCTCGGAGAACCGCTTGCCGGTCCCCTGCCGCTCATTGAGCTGGGACAGGAAGTAGTCGGCGAGCAGCGGGATGTCGTCGCCGCGCTCACGCAGGGGGGGCATGGAGATGGGGAAGACCGACAGCCGGTAGAGGAGGTCCTCGCGCAGCTTGCCGTCGCTCACCGCCTTCTGCGGGTCGCGGTTGGTGGCGGCGATGACCCGCACGTCCACCTCGGTCGGCTGGTCGCCGCCGATGCGCACCACGGTGCCGGTCTCGAGCGCCCGCAGCAGCTTGACCTGGAGCTCGATCGGCATCTCGGTGATCTCGTCCAGGAAGAGGGTGCCGCCGTGGGCGCGCTCGAAGTAGCCCTTGTGCCGCCGGGCCGCGCCGGTGAAGCTGCCGCGCTCGTGGCCGAACAGCTCGCTCTCGATCAGGGTCGGCGAGATGGCGCCGCAGTTCAGCGGCAGGAAGGGCGCCTTGGTCCGGCGCGACAGCTGGTGCAGCGTCTGCGCCGCCAGGTCCTTGCCGGTGCCGCTCTCGCCGATCAGGAAGACCGTGGCGTCCGTCGGGGCGACCCGCGTCAGCATCTCGTAGAGCGACTGCATGGTGGCCGAGGCGCCCAGGAGCAGGCCCAGCCGCTGCTGGCCGGCCTCCGGCGCCTCCGGCGGTGGGGCCATGGCGGTGGTGGACGGCTGCTGCAGGCTCGCCACGTTGGCCAGGATGCTCTTGAGGCGGCCGATGTCCAGCGGCTTGGTCAGATAGTCGCTGGCCCCCAGGCGCAGGGCCTGGACGGCGCTCTCGACGTCGGCGTGCCCGGTCATCAGCACCACCTCGGTCCCGGTCCCCAGCTCCAGATCCTTGAGCAGGTCGATGCCGCTGCCGTCGGGGAGATAGAGGTCGACCAGCGCCACGTCCGGGGTCCGGTGGCTCACCTGGGCCCGGGCGTCACGCAGGTTCAGGGCGGTGTTGGTAGTGAAGCCCTGGCCCTCGATCAGCTCGGCGAGCGCGGAAAGGAAGTTGGGATCGTCGTCGACCGCGAGTGCGTGGGGCATCTCCTACTCCTTGTCGGAGGCAACAGCAG
>DASPJI010000599.1:0-7878 GCA_035628695.1 Thermoanaerobaculia bacterium
GTAGGAGGTCAGGCCGTCCTTCTGGGGATTGAGATGGGTCCTCTGGACCCAGACCGGATTGAGCTTCTCGTTGTCATACCGGCAGGCGACGAAGCCGTGCCGCGAGAGTGCTCGCCCCATGGCCCCGAGCCAGCCGGGGGCCACCGCGTCGTCGGCATCGACGAACAGAAAGGCGTCGCCCGTCGCCGCGGCGGCGCCCACGTTCCGGGCGTGCGCCTGCCCCCGGCGGTCCGAGGCGTCTACCAGCCGCAGCTCCGGGAGCCGGGCGCGGAACCGCTCCACCACCTCCCGCGAGCCGTCCGTCGAGCCATTGTCCGCCACGATCACCTCCCACCCACCTTCCCAGCTCTGGTCCGTGGCTTCGTTGACAAGGGCCTCGAGCTGATCGGGGAGGGTCGCCGCCGCGTTAAGGCAGGGGATGACCACGCTGAGCCTCATTTGGTCCATTCCGTGCATGCATCTTAGTCGATGCTTCTGGTGATCTGAAAGTCCCTGTCTGGAGGATCTTGCCGTGGACGGCCCTGTAGTACCCGGTCAGCGGCTCGGTTGGCGCAGCCCCGAGTCCCTGATTTTCATGCTCCTGCTGGTTCTTCATCTGGTTCCCATCTGGAGCCTGCGGATGTTTCCGACGCAGGATGGCCCCAGCCACCAGGCCGTGGCCCAGGTGCTCCGTTTGTACGATCTTCCAGAAGGCGAGTTCCTGCACGAGTACTATTTACGTAACCGCGAGGCCTCGCCCAACGAGTTCATCTTCTTCCTGATGGCCCGGGTCCTCGGATTCGTCCCGGTGCCGGCGGCCGAGAAGATCCTGCTCAGCGTCTACGTTCTCCTGCTGCCGCTGTCGGTCCTCTACGCCTTACGGGCGGTGGCGCCGCGCGATGCTCCCGGCACGGTGGCGCTCGCCGCGCTGGCCTTCCCGTTCACCTACAACTTCCTGATGCAGATGGGGTTCTTCAACTTCTGCTTCAGCTTGGCCGCGTTCTTCTTCGCTCTGGGATTCTGGTGGCGGCGCCAGGGGAGGCTGGGGCTCCTCAACGGGACCGTCTTCGCGGTCCTGGTGCTGTGGGTCTACTTCTGTCACGTAGTCTCCATGGTGATGCTGCTGGCGGTGGTCGGCACCGTGGCGGCCTGGCGGGTGTTGGTCGACTTCCGAGGCCGGTCCTCCGAGGTCTCGGCCGCGGGCGCGTTGCGGGAAGGTTTCCGGCGATGGCTGGTGGTGCCGCTTCTGGCCTTCGGGCCGGCGCTGGCGCTCATGGCCTGGTTCGTCGGCCAGCGCGTGGACGCGCGGGTCACCACGATGCCGCTGTCGGTCAAAGTCAAGCACCTGGGCGGCCTCTACTCCCTGGTGTCTCTCGACGCCAACACGGTGGCGCTCTCGGCCGTGCTGGCCGCGCTCTTTGCCGGGGTGACGGCGGTTCTCGTGGCTCGGCGGCTCCGGCGTGGCGGGCTCCTCGCCGCCGACGGCCTGTTCCTCGCCGTCCTCGTGGCCACTGTGGCCTACTTCGCGGCGCCCAGCGAGATGAGCGGCGGCGGCTTCCTGGTCCACCGGCTCAACCTCTATCCCTTTCTCCTGTTGATCCCCTGGTTCGCGACCTTCGACCTCGGACGCCGCGCGGCGTTGGGCATCCAGGCGATGGCGGCCCTGATCGCCGTGGCGCTCCTCTCCCTCTTCTGGCCGCGTTGGGAGAAGCTGAACGGCGAGCTGTCCGAGTATCTGACCGCGGCCGACCGGATCGAGGCGGGGAGCACCCTGCTCCCACTGGTCTTTGACCATCGGGGCAAGACGCCCGAAGGGACGATCGCCTTCCGGACCCGCCCCTTCCTGCACGCCTCCGGCTACATCGCCGCCCGGAAGCCGGTGGTCGACCTGGCGCTCTACGAAGCCAAGGAGAGCTATTTCCCCCTGCTGTTCCGGCCGGATCGCGACCCCTACACCCGCATCGGGATCGGTCCGGGTCTCGGGCTGGAAGGCGAGCCGCCGCGGGTGGACTTCCTGCGCTACCCGGAGCTGACCGGAGGACGGGTGGACTATGTTCTCCTCTCCGGACTCGACGCCGCGCCGCCGGACCATCCAGACGTGCGGTCCATCCAGAACCAGCTCGCCGCCGCCTACGAGCCGGTCTACGTCTCGCCGCGCCGCCTCGTCCGGCTCTATCGTCACCGGGAGGCGGCCGGCTTCATGGCCGCGAGGGCGAAGACGGCGACGGGGGCCGAGATCCTGGCCGCCTCCCGATGAGGTCTCGCACAGGAGAGGCGAGGGCCGCGGCCACCACCCGGTGACCCTCCGCGGTCCAGTGGGCATCCCAGGGATAACGCAGCCGGGGCCAGTCGGTTCCGGGAAGAAGCTCCTGCAGATCGACGTAGGGGAAGCCGCGCCGCCGTAGCTCCTGCGTCAGATCGAGGTGAGCCTGCCGGTACTCGTCGCCCCGGGTGTCGCTGTCGAGGAGGATCAGCAGGAACCCCGCCCCTGCCTGCTCGGCTCGCCGCTTCGCCTCGACGACAGTGCGGAGGGTGGGCTCGGGATCGACCCGCTCTACGACCCCGCCGCTCGCCCCTTCCTTTTCCTGAAGGCGATGCACCCTCTCGAACAGGGGAGGCAGGGCGAGCCGCATCAGGTTGGAGTGCCCCTTCGCCTGGGCGGTGAGAGGGCCGAGGACCGGCAGCCGGGTTTCGGCGTGATAGAGATTGCCGTTGATCAGGTGGAGCCGGTCGAGATAGCTCTGGGCCACGATGTAGCCGTCCTTGTAGACGAACGGCGTGACGCCGCGGCGGGCGTCCCAGTAGGGAGAGAGGGTGACGAGGACGGCGTCGGGGCGGAGCACCGGCTGGAGCCGCTCGAGTCTCCCCAGCATCTGTGGGCTGCCGTAACCGGGTACGCCGCCGTTGTAGACGCGGACCCCGAGGGCCTTCTCCAGGAGAGCCGGGTAGGCGTCGCCCACCGGTACGCCCTCGCCGAAAGTCATGGAATCTCCCAGGGCGAGCACGACGGGGCGGGGCGGGGCCGAATGGGGGTGGTCGCGGAGCCCCCGGCCATCGATGGCGGCGGTCACCTGGAACTCCCCGGCCGGCGAGATCTCCACCCCCCGGAAGCCGGGGCGGAGGGTATAGCCGCTCGCCGGATCGGGTTTGAAGAGGAAGCAGGGGTGATTGCCTCCGGCGAACCACGCCGAGCCCCGGCCGGCGGCGCCGATGCCGAGGATGCGCAGGGCCGCCTCGGCGAGCAGCAACGTGAGCACGACCGAGAGGGTGGCGAGGATGAGCTTCTTCCTGCGCTCTCCGGCCATGGGTCAGGAGGTCTCCGGCAGGATCTGGAAAGCGAGCCCGTCGGGGGGAGTCTCGGCCCCTTCCGGCGGCTCCAGGCCGAACTGATAGAGATAGAGGTCGTCCTCGCCCCACCACATGCGGTGATGGGCCCGGGGATGACGGAACCGCAGGAGGAGCGTCGTGCCGCCGTCGGGGCGGCGGACCACCTGCGCCACCTCCGGGCCGACCACCCTCATGCGGGTGACGGGTGACGGCGCGAACCGGAGTCGCAGGCCCGGCAGCGGCGTGCTGCTGCCCACCAGGACCTCGCCGCCCCGGCCGGCGAGGAGGCGGAGCTGGGAGCCCCCCTCCTCCACCCGCAGGCTCGGCGAGAGGAGCTTCACCCACAGGCCGTTGTGGATCTGGTCCTCCTGGCCGGCGGGCTTGAGGTGCGACAGGGTGGTCTCATAGGGGAGGACGCGACGCGCCACCGGCGAGACGTGCCGGTACCCACCGTCGGCGTCGATGGGGAACGAGCGCGGAGCGGTCCAGAGCGGCCAGAGCAGGGGAGCGGCCAGAGCACCGATGACCAGGGCCCAGACGGCACGCGCGGGCCGGGCGGCGACGAACCAGAGGGCGGGGTACACCGGCAGGAAGTAGCGGTTGGCGATCGCCCCGCCGCCGCCCCAGAAGTTGAAGGGACGGATGATCAGGAAGCAGGCCGCCGTGGCCGCCGCGGCGAGGATCAGCGCCCATCGGCCCTCTCCCCGGCGCCAGGCCATGAAGCCCAGGAGCGCCGGCAGGAAGTAGGGGAGGAGCCCCACGTGCCGGCCGAACAGGAAGTAGACGACGTTCCAGCCGGTCTGGCGGCTCACCACGTCCACCTGGTTGGTCGCGCCCGCGATCCAGGAATTGCTGCTCTGCTCCGCGACCCGCTCCTCCCAGTCGCGTTCCGAGAGGTCGACCTGTGGAAAGCCGGTATAGGAGTAGAAGGCCTCCCGGTCGCCGGTGTAGCTCGTCCAATGGCCGCGGGAGAGCAGGTTGGTGGCGGCGGCGAGCAGGAGGAGACCAGCGGCGCCGGCGATGAGAGCGGCGAGGCCTCTCCGACGGTAGACGGGAGGGATGGCCAGGGCCGTGGGGAGGAGCAGGGTGGCATAGAAGGGGCGCGCCATGATGACGATGCCCAGGAGGACACCGACGAGGAGCCAGCGGAGTAGGGGGCGCCGGCCGCCCTCGGCGGGTCCCGGGTCGGTGTTTCCTGTCTCGTCCTGGACCGGCTCGGCTGGGCTCGGCTCCTTCGTGTGCGCTCCTCCCCCTTCCCCCCCGCCCTCGCTGCCAGTCGCCTGCGCCGGTCGAGCCGGGACCCGCCCCCCCTCCCCGTAGGCTAAGGAGAGGGCGATCGCGACCAGGGACATCAGGAAGAGGTCGGAGTGGATCCAGAAGATGTAGACGAAGGCGACGGAGGTGAAGATCCAGGTGGCGACCCAGAGGGGGGCCGCGGGGCCGATCCGGCGCTCGAGGGTGCGCGCGGTGAGGATCGCGGCGAGCGCCAGGATCAGGACGTTGGCCACCGAGGCGCCGCGGGTGGGGGAGAGGCTCAGGAAGGGGGCGATGAAGAGGGGATAGGACGAGGGCTTGCCGTAGACCAGGCCGTCGCCGTCCCGCTGCAGGATCAGCCCCTCGGGTGGGACGCCCCACTGGGCCTTGAAGCGGTCGAAGTCCTTCCGGGTGTAGCGGAGGTCGAAATCCCAGGCAAGGCTCTGGGCCTGCATGAGATAGGTGGCCTCGTCGCCCACCATCGCCGGCCAGGCGCGGCGGTCGAAGGTGGCGGCTCCGACCAGGGCCGCCAGGAGAAGGAGGCTCAGCACGGCCCAGCTCAGGGTGGACTTCATCGCGCGCATTCTATCCGGGACACCGCCCCCGAAGGACGTTACAATGGCACCTCGATGAGCACCCAGCCCCTCGCCCGCATCGGTCCGCCCACCCCTGCCGCCATCCCTGCGGAGGTGGACGTGAGCGTTCTGATCCCGGTGCGGGACGAGGCGGGGACGGTCCTCGAGCTGTCCAGGCAGGTAGCGGACGTCCTCGAGCGCCTGGGGCGCAGCTTCGAGATCATCTTCGTGGACGACGGCTCGAGCGACGGCACCCATCTGCGGGTGCGCGAGGCACGGGAGCGCGATCCCCGAGTCAAGCTCGTGCGCCTGCGCCGCAACTTCGGCAAGGCCGCGGCCCTCTGCGCCGGCTTCGACTACTCGAACGGCGCTATCGTCATCACCATGGACGGCGACCTCCAGGACGACCCGGAGGAGATCCCCCGCTTCCTCGCGGTCCTCGAGGAGCAGGAGCTGGACCTGGTCTCCGGCTGGAAGCGCCGCCGCCAGGACCCGGCAAGCAAGCGGCTGCCGTCGCTCCTCTTCAACTGGGTGACCCGCCGGCTGGCCCAGGTGGAGCTTCACGACTTCAACTGCGGCTTCAAGGCCTACCGCCGGGAGGTGCTGGCGGAGATCGCCGTGTACGGCGAGCTCCACCGCTACATCCCGGTGCTCGCCAGCCGCCGCGGCTTCGCGGTCGGGGAGATCCAGGTCAAGCACCACGCGCGGCGCTACGGCGTCAGCAAGTACGGCTGGGACCGGCTCTACAAAGGGCTCCTGGATCTCATCACCGTCCTCTTCATCACCCGCTACACGCGGCGGCCCCTCCACCTGTTCGGTGCCGTCGGCCTGGTCTTCCTGGCCTTCGGCCTCGGGATCAACTCCTACTTGGCGGTGGCCTGGTTCGGCGGCGCGGACCTCTCCGACCGGCCGCTCCTCCAGCTCGGTATCCTGCTGATGCTCCTCGGCATCCAGGTGCTGACCACCGGCCTGATCGGCGAGATGATCACGTTCAAGAACTTCCGGCGCCGCGACAGCTACTCGATCAAAGAGTGGCTGGAGTGAGCCCCTCGGTCCCCGACCGGCTCGACCTCCTCTTCCTGACGCAGACCTACCCGCGCTTCGAGGGGGACACGGCCGGGCCGTTCATCCGCGACCTCGCCCGCGGTCTCGCCCGGATCGGCGACCGGGTGACGGTGCTGGCGCCCCACACCGCCGGGCTGCCGCCGGTCTGGCAGGAGCAGGGGGTGGAGGTGGTCACCTTTCGCTACGCCCCCGAGCGCTTCGAGCTCCTCGGCTACGGCCGGAGCCTCCAGGCCGACGAGCGGGTCAAGGGGGGCGCCGCGCTGGTCGCCCCCCTCTACGCCCTGGGCGCCCGCCGCGAGCTCGCCCGCCTGCTGCGCCTCCTCCGCTTCGACCTGCTGCACGCCCACTGGATCGTGCCCAACGGCCTCGTCGCGGCGACGCTCAAGGCCACCTCCTCCAAGGTGCCCCTGGCCGTCGGGCTGCACGGCAGCGATGTCTTTCTGGCCGAGAAGCCGGGCGTCCGCCAGATGGTGCGCCGGGTCCTCGCCCGCACACGCCTGCTCACCGGCCCGTCGCCCGAGCTGGTGGACCGCGTCCGCGCTCTGGGCCTCCCCGAGGAGCGTACCCGGGTCATCCCCTACGGCGTCGACGTCCGCACCTTCGCGCCGGCGCCGGCGCGGCGGCGGATCTGGCGCGAGCTGCTGGGTATCCCGGCCGAGGCGCCGCTCCTCCTGGGTGTCGGGCGGATGGCCACCAAGAAGGGCTTCCAGATCCTCGTCGAGATCCTGCCGGAGCTCCTCGCCCAGAGCCCGGAGCTGCACGTCATCCTCGCCGGTGGCGGCGACCGGCTGGCGGAGTTCGCCGCCGCGGCCGAGCGCTGGCCGGGCCGGGTCCACTTCCCCGGACCCGTGCTGCGCGACACCCTGCCGGACCTCTACCGGGCGGCCGACGTCTTCACCCTGCCGGCGGTGCACGATCCGGAGGGCAACGTCGACGGCCTGCCCAACGTCATCCTGGAGGCCATGGCGAGCGGCCTGCCGGTGGTCACGACCGGCATCTCCGGCATCCCGCTCGCCGTCTCCCACGGCGAGACCGGACTGCTGGTGCCCGAGGGGGACGCGGAGGCCCTGCTCGAGGCATTGCTGCGCCTGCTGGAGGACCGGGCGCTCGCCCGCCGCATGGGGGAGAAGGGGCGGCGTCGCGCCGAAGCCGCCCTCACCTGGGACGCGGTCGCGGCGCGCTATCGGGAGGGGTACGTGGCCGCCCTGTCCGGTCCCTTGTCGGTGCGGGTTTGATCCCCTATACTTCGTGTACTCCTTTCGCCATTGTGGCCGTTCGGCGAAATCCCGATGTACGGTCTCATGACGACGAAAAAGGACTCGTTCGATCGTTCCGGCCTCACCAAGGCCGATCTCGTCAATCTGGTCTACGACCGCCACGGCGGCTTGACCAAGGACGAGGCGGCGGAGATCGTGGACGCCATCTTCTCGACGGTGAAGAGGTCCCTGGGCCGCGGCCGTACCGTCCGCATCCAGAACTTCGGCACCTTCGAGATCACCAGCCGGAAGGGGCGCACGGGCGTCAACCCGGTGAGCGGCGAGAAGATTTTCATCCGCCCGCAGAAGGGCCTGAGCTTCCGTCCGGCGCGCCGTCTCAAGGACGAGTTGGTCCAGCGGGGCCCACGGAAGGGCGAGTAGTCTGAATGGGGTCGAAGCTGAGGGTCCAGAAGCGTCTCTAC